>JAHWJN010000153.1 GCA_019348395.1 Chloroflexota bacterium | reverse complement strand
CACGCCGCAGCGCGTTCCGTTGCCGAAGAACGGCTGGTCCTCGCCGAACTCGGCCGGGTCGTCGTCGGTGGGCCACTCCATGACCTGCGCCGGACCCTCGCCACCCTCGACCGGCTCACCCGTGACGTCGCGCACGTAGAGGCGGAACGCGGCCGGCTCGTACGGCACCCAGCCGTCCGAGATCCAGGCGGCCGCCGGCAGCTGGCCATCGAGCATGGAGAGCTGATCGTTCAGTGCGATGAGCGCCTGGTGGGCCTCCATCTCGCCGGCGGGCATGCCCGGCGGAACGTCCATGTCCGGCATGAGGGTCCCGAGGCCGTAGACCGAGACGACGACCGTGCGGCCGCCGGCGTTCACGGTGAACACCGTGTCTGGCGCATCCGCGACGATGTTCATGGCGCCGCGCAGCTCCTTGCTGGAGCCGAAGACGTTCGTGGCCTCGACGGCCGCCAGAATTGCCTGGATGCCGTCCTCGCTCAGCTGCCGCTCCACCAGTGCCGGCAGCGCGGGACCGGGAAACTCGAGGGTCTGCATGCCCTGCATGATCACGCGCCCGTCGCCGTACATGGCGAAGTTGGGCAGCTGGGTGACCATGACGTCGACCGGGACGAAACCGCCCACGTATTCGACCACCAGTACCGGCTGGTCGGCACCGGTCGGATGCTCGATCGCTCCCCCGCCGCCGCCGGAGTTTCCGGGATCCGCCGAGGGGCGTGGATCCGGCGGCCCGCCGGGAGCGGCGCACGCGCCGACGACGAGGACCACGAGGAGAGCAGCCGCACCCGGCAGGAGTCGATTCATGGCCGCCCTGACGCCGCGGGCCGCTCGGCGGTTCCATCGCGTTCGCGCCAGAATGGAGCAGATGCGTCGCCTCTCGATCCCGGCCGTCCTCGGCTGGGCCTTCCTCGCTCCGTCGGTGGCCTCCGCCCACGGCGTCGACGCGCCGCGGCCGGCCTTCGCGTCGGTGCTGGCCGAGTGGAGCTTCGACCCCGTGGCGGTGCTCGGGTTGCTGGTCGCCGGCGGCATGTACCTGTGGGCCGTGCGCCGGGTCGATACCGCGCACCCGACCAACCGGCACCCGCGCTGGCGCACGTGGCTGTTTCTCGGCGGCCTGGCCGCCATCGGCGTCGCGCTCCTGTCGCCGATCGAGGCCTACGAGGGCGTCCTGTTCAGCGTGCACATGGTTCAGCACATGCTGCTGCAGCTTGTCGCCGCGCCGCTACTGCTGGCCGGCGCGCCGATCACGCTCACCCTGCGGGCGGCCTCGCCCGCCTGGCGGCGGCGGATCCTCGCCGTGCTGCATTCGCGGGCGGTCCGGGCGATCTCGTTTCCGGTGGTGGCGTGGGTTTTCTTCGCGGCCACGAACTGGGGCTGGCACTTCAGCACCCTGTACAACGAGGCGCTCGAGAACCAGGCGCTCCACTACCTTCAGCACGCGCACTTCCTGCTGGCCGCCCTGCTGTTCTGGTGGCCGGCCCTCGGCGCCGACCCGTCGCCGTGGCGGCTGCCCCACCCGGTGCGCCTGTTCTACCTCTTCCTCGCCATGCCGCAGCAGTCGTTTCTCGGCGTCTCGCTGCTCGGAACGTCCAGCGTGCTGTATCCCCACTACGTCACCAACGTCCGCGACTGGGGACCGTCTCCGCTCGAGGATCAGCACATCGGTGGCATGATCATGTGGGTCGTCGGCGACGTCGCCTTCCTGGCCGGCATGGCCCTGGTGGTGATCCTGTGGATGCGCCACGAGGAGCGACGCACGGCACGGCTCGACGCACGGCTGGCCGCCCAACGCGCGACCCGCGAGGGGTGATCCTTCAGGTGGCGCGACCGCGGATGGTGTAGACCGCCATCCGGCCCTTCCCCTTCACCTCGATCTCGCCACGCGGCTGGAGTCGATACTCGGGCGGGAGCGCCAGCGCGGTGACCTCCGTCATCTGCACCTCTCCCGGTTCGGCATGGCTGGCCATGCGCGAGGCCGTGTTCACGGTGTCGCCCCACAGGTCGAAGCCGAGCCGCCGCTCACCGATCACGCCGGCCACCACCGGCCCGGTGGCGATGCCGATTCTGACCTCCACGCCGGGCCACTCGTCGCCCAGGCACCGGCGCAGCTCATCGCGCACCGAGAGCGTCATTGCGGCCACGGCGGCGGCATGGTCGAGGCGTGGCTCGGTGACCCCGGCCGCCACCAGGTATCCGTCACCCAGCGTCTTGATCTTCTCGACACCGTGCGCCTCGGCGAGGCCGTCGAGCGCCGAAAAGGCCCGATCGAGCAGGGCGACCACCCGCTCCGGCGCCGTCCGATCGGCGAAGATCGTGAAGTCGACGAAGTCGATGAACGCCACCGTCGCGGACTCGTATCGGTCAGCGATCCTCCGGCTGCCGAGCTTGAGCCGCTCCACGATCGCCTCAGGCAGAATGTTCAGCAGCAAATCGTCGGAGGCGGCCATCGCCACGTCACGCTGACGATTGAAGTACACCAGCAGCGCGAAGGCCGTCGCCAGCGGGGCGGAGACGTTCATCGCGAAGAAGCCGATCTCGACCCGCGGCGGCAGGGCCGGGATGGCGGCGCGCAGGAATTCCTCGGCGAGCGCCGAGACGATCACGCTCACAACGAACAGGCCGAAGAGCGCGGCGGCGGGACGCGCGCCCCATGTCACGAGCGCAAGCAGGACGGAGGCGAACGACCACAGCGCCACGGCGCTGCCCTGGACGAAGCCCCCGAGGACCCACTGCAACGACAGTGGAAGCACGAACATCAGCACGACCTGCGATGCCAGGAACGCCCCATCCCGCTTGGTGAGGAAGAGGCTGGCCAGACCGGCGAGCGAGACGGCCACGTAGGCAGCGGGGATCACCGCCGCCAGTGGACGACCGAGCACGAGGTAGGTGACGATCCAGAGTGGCGAGAGCAGGCAGACGAGGCTCACGACCATGGTCAGCGAACGCTTGCGCAGCCGCCGTCCCTGGTCGTCGCCAGGGGCCAGGCCGCCATCGATGTAGCGGCCGAGCCACGACGGAGGGAACGAGGGCATGCCCTGCCGTCCCTCAGACCAGCGGGAGATGGACGATGGCGTCGGCCGCGACGGCGGCGAAGAGCAGGGTCAGGTAGCTGATCGAGTAGCGGAACAGGGAGACCGCCTCGCGCCCGTGCCCCCGCGCCCGTTGCAGGCGGATGGAGCCCAGCAGGAAGAGCCCGCCCAACGCGAGCGCGGCGACGAGGTAGATCGCGCCCATCTGCGCAGCCGGCAGGAGAAGCAGGCTCACCGCCACGAGCGCGATCGTGTACAGGGTGATCTGGCGCGCCGTCTCCGCC
>JAHWJN010000152.1 GCA_019348395.1 Chloroflexota bacterium | reverse complement strand
ACAGGTCATGCGCGGCGGGATAGCCACGCACCCGCCACCCCTCGGTCTCCTCGACGCGCGAGCCGAACGTCCGGACGTCCAGCTCGACCAGGTCACGAAGGTGCCGCGTGAGCTCCTCGACGTGGACGCCGGCACCACCGTAGATCTCCGGCGGAAATTCGTTGGTCAGGATGAGCGCGCGCACGCGATCAGCCTACCCGGCCGCGTGAGCGGGCAGCGCCGAATCGGGACCCAGATACCCCCGGGTAGTATATTTGGACCGATGGCCACCGAATCCGTTCCTACCTCCACCGCCGATTCCACGTCTGACCCGGCGGAGCTCACTTTGCCCGTGGTCGGGATGACCTTCGCAAGCTGTGTCAACCGCATCGAGCGCTTTCTCGGACGCACCGAGGGCGTCGCGCGGGCACACGTCAACCTGGCCACGGAACGGGCGACGGTGGACTTCGACCCGGCCCTCGTGGATCGGGCCGGCATCGTCGCCGCCATCGAGGCGGCCGGCTACGAGGTCGGGCGCGAGACCGGTGCGGACACCGCTGCCGGTACGGAGGCAGAGGAGGTCGAGCTCGAGGAGGCCGCTCGAGAGCGGGAGCGGCGGGAACTGCTGACCGGTGCGATCGTCTCGGTCAGCGTCGGCCTGGTGATGATGGCCATCATGTTCTGGCCGGGCGGTCCGCCGTGGCCGATGATGGACGTCAACCGCTGGTTCATCGCCCCCGCCACCATCGTCCAGTTCGTCTACGGCCGCCGCTTTCTCGTGGCCGCGTGGAAGGCCGCGCGCCACGGTTCCGCCGACATGAACACGCTGGTCGCCATGGGCACCCTCGCCGCCTATGGCTACTCGATGGTCGTCACGCTCATTCCCGAGGTGGTGATGGCGGCCGGAGTCGGACACGAGACCTACTTCGATTCGGCGGCCGTGATCATCGGCCTCATCCTCTTCGGCCGCTGGCTGGAGGCGCGGGCCAAGGGCCAGGCGGCGGGCGCGGTGAAGGCGCTCCTGAAGCTGCGCCCGGACACGGCCCGGGTGCTGCGCGAGGGTGGCGAGCGGGAGATCCCGGTCGACCAGGTCGTCGTGGGCGACCTCGTCCGCGTCCGTCCGGGCGACCGGGTCCCGGTGGACGGCGTGATCATCGATGGCGCCTCGGCGGTGGATGAGTCGCTGCTCACCGGCGAGTCGCTGCCGGTCGAGAAGTCGCGCGGCGACCAGGTGATCGGCGCGACCATGAACGCTTCTGGATCCTCCGTGCTCCGCGCCGAGCGGGTCGGCCGCGACACGGCGCTGGCGCAGATCGTGACCCTCGTGCAGCAGGCGCAGGGCTCGAAGGCGCCGATCCAGCGCGTCGCCGACCGGGTCACCGGTCGCTTCGTGCCGGCGGTCATCGCCGTGGCGGCCCTGACCTTCGTCGGCTGGATGCTGCTCGGCCCGGAGCCGCGGCTGACGTACGCGGTGACCAGCGCCATTGCGGTGCTCATCATCGCCTGCCCCTGCGCCATGGGACTCGCGACGCCGACCGCGATCATGGTTGGCACTGGCAAGGGCGCCGAGAACGGCATCCTCATCCGTGACGGCGCCGCGCTCGAGGAGGCGCGCGCGGTCACCGCGGTCGTGCTCGACAAGACGGGCACGATCACCGAGGGCCGTCCATCGGTGACCGAGGTCCACCCGCTCAACAGCCTCGACGACGTCGCCCTCCTGCGGCTCGCGGCGTCGGCGGAACGGGGCAGCGAGCATCCGCTCGCCGAGGCGATCGTGCGACACGCGGATGAGCACGGCGTCGAGCGGCTCGAGGCCACCACGTTCGAGGCGGTCGCTGGGCGGGGCGTCCGCGCGACTGTCGACGGGACTGCGGTGCTGGCCGGCACGGAGCCGTTCCTGCGCGACGCGGGCGTCGACCCCGGGCCGCTGGCCGCCGCGGCCTCCGAGGCTGCCGGGCGCGGCGCCTCGCCGGTCCTGCTTGCGCGTGACGGCGAGCTCATCGGGATGATCGCTCTCGCCGACTCGGTGAAGCCGGCGTCGCGCGCGGCGGTCGATCGCATGCATCGGGCAGGCCTCGACGTGTGGATGATCACCGGCGACCGACGCGCAACCGCCGAGGTCGTGGCGGGACAGGTGGGGATCCCTGCCGACCGCGTCCTGGCCGAGGTGCTGCCGGCGGACAAGGCCGCCAAGGTGGCCGAGCTCCAGGCCGCCGGTTCGCGGGTGGCCATGGTCGGCGACGGCATCAACGATGCGCCGGCGCTGGCGCAGGCCGACCTCGGCATCGCCATCGGCACCGGCGCGGACGTGGCCCTGGAGGCGTCGGACATCACGCTCGTCGGCGACGACCTGGGCGGCGTGCCCGCGGCGGTCCGCCTCTCGCGCGCCACGATGCGCACGATCAAGCAGAACCTCGGCTGGGCGTTCGGCTACAACGTCCTGCTCATCCCGGTCGCGGCCGGGCTGCTCTTCCCGGTGGCAGGGCTCCTGCTGAGTCCCGCCCTGGCGGCCGGCGCCATGGCGCTCTCGAGCGTCAGCGTTGTCACCAACTCGCTGCGGCTGCGGGGCTTCCGCGCCGCATGACTCGATGGAGCACCGAATGAACGAACTGGAGATGGCACCGATGGCGAAGGATCCGGTCTGCGGCATGGAGGTCAACCCCGAGGTCGCGTCGGCCCAGGGCCTGAGCTCCGAGCACGACGGGCAGACGTATTACTTCTGCGGCAAGGGCTGCAAGCTCGACTTCGACGAGGACCCCGGGAAGTTCTTCTCGCCGGATTACGTCCCGAGCATGTAATCCGGGCCGATAGATCAGGCACTACGACACCAGACGCGGTCTCCGGTGCCATATCCACCGATGGACCGTGCACCGCAGCACCGGAGTTCCGGTCGGGCGCCGCTCCGGTGCACTGGCGGCCGATCTATCGGGCAGTCAGCGTGGCAACGACGCAAATGGCGTCACGGTGCCCGATAGATCGGCACCCGTACGGCCACCGAGGACCTGCCGTCCACAAGGTCTCGGGTAGACTCGGCCGCGCATGCCACTCATCAGCACCCGAGCGCTGACGAAGCGGTACCCCGGCGGCGTCACGGCGCTCGACGAGCTGACGCTCGAGATCGGCGAAGGGGTCATCGGCCTCGTGGGGGCGAACGGCGCCGGCAAGAGCACGCTGATCAAGCTGCTGCTCGGCCTGGTCAGTCCGACCGACGGCGACGCGACCGTCCTCGATCTCGACACGAGGACCGATGGGGCGCGGATCCGTGAGCTCGTGGGCTACATGCCCGAGCACGACTGCCTGCCTCCGGACATCTCGGCTACCGAGTTCGTCACCCACATGGGCCGTGTCTCGGGGCTTCCGGCCGGTGCCGCTCGCGAGCGCACGGCGGACGTATTGCGCCACGTCGGCCTGTACGAA
>JAHWJN010000151.1 GCA_019348395.1 Chloroflexota bacterium | reverse complement strand
GGTGGTCAAAGCCCCATTCGGACATGACTGATTCCTTTCGTCATGTTCGGCATGCCCGACGAGGCGTCCGGGTTAACCAGCGTCAGCCCATGACGAGCTCATCATCGCCAACATCGATCTTGACGGTGTCGCCTTCGTTGACACGGCCGTCGAGCAATGCGAGCGCGACCTTGTCCTCAAGTTCGCGGCGCAACACGCGCTTGAGCGGTCGCGCCCCGTAGACGGGGTCGTACCCGCGTTCGGCGAGCCAGTCGCGCGCGGCCTCGGTCAACTCCAACCCGAGGTCACGCTGGGCGAAGCGCGCGCGCACGAGTTCCAGCTGCACGTCGACGATCGCCCGCAGCTGCTGTTTGTCCAGCCGCGAGAAGATGAGGATCTCGTCGAGGCGGTTGAGGAACTCGGGTCGGAACGTGTTCTTCAGCTCCGCGAGGACCTTGTCCTTCATCCGGTCGTAGTCGGCCGCAGCCTGCGCCGCCTCAGAGCCGCTGGCCCGGAAGCCGATGCTCGTGTCGCGCTGCAGCTGCTGCGCGCCGACGTTGCTGGTCATGATGATGACGGTGTTGCGGAAGTCCACCCGGCGGCCCTTCGCATCGGTCAGGTGCCCGTCCTCCAGGATCTGGAGCAGGATGTTGAACACCTCCGGGTGGGCCTTCTCGATCTCGTCGAGGAGCACGACCGAGTAGCTCTTGCGGCGCACGGCCTCGGTCAGCTGCCCACCCTCGTCGTAGCCGACGTAGCCGGGCGGTGCGCCGACCAGGCGCGACACGTTGTGGCGCTCCATGAACTCGCTCATATCGATCTTCACGAGCGCGTCCTCCGAGCCGAACATGAACTCGGCCAGCTTCTTGGCCAAGTGGGTCGTTCCGACACCGGTCGGGCCCATGAAGATGAACGAGCCGATCGGCCGCTTGGGGTCCTTCAGTCCGGCACGGGCACGGCGGACGGCCCGCGAGATCGTCTCGATCGCCTCCTGCTGGCCGATGACCCGGCCGTGGAGGGCGTCCTCCATGTGCAGCAGGCGCTCCGACTCCTCGGCGCTGATGCGGATGACCGGGATCCCGGTCCACATGCTGACGACCTGCGCGATGTCCTCGTCGGTGACGACGGGCGTCTCCTTGTCCTGCTCGTCGCGCCAGGTCTGCTTCATCTGGTCGATCTGTTCCTTGCCCTGGGCCTCCTCGTCGCGCAGCCGGGCCGCGGCCTCGTAGTCCTGGCCCTCGATCGCCTCGTCCTTGCGACGCGTGACGTCGTCGAGCGCCAGCTGCGCCTCCTTGATCTCGGGCGGAGCCGAGGCGGAGCGCAGGCGGACGCGCGACCCGGCCTCGTCGATGAGGTCGATCGCCTTGTCCGGCAGGGAGCGATCGGCCACGTAGCGGACACTGAGGTCCACCGCGGCGCGGACCGCCTCGTCGCTGATCTTGACCTTGTGATGCTCCTCGTAGCGCTCGCGGATGCCGAACAGGATGTCGACCGCCTCGTCGACGGTCGGCTCCTCGACCATGACCGGCTGGAAGCGACGCTCGAGCGCCGCGTCCTTCTCGATGTACTTTCGGAACTCGTCGAGGGTCGTGGCCCCGATGCACTGCAGCTCGCCACGGGCCAGCGGCGGCTTGAGGATGTTCGCGGCGTCGATGGCCCCCTCGGCGGCGCCCGCGCCGACCAGGGTGTGGAGCTCATCGATGAACAGGACGCTGTCCGAGCTGGAGCGCAGCTCCTCGATGATCTTCTTGAGCCGCTCCTCGAACTCACCCCGATACTTCGTGCCCGCCACCAGTGAGCCGATGTCCAGGGTCAGCACCCGCTTGTCCGCGAGCGTCTCCGGCACATCTCCACTGACGATCCGGTGGGCCAGCCCCTCGGCGATCGCGGTCTTGCCGACGCCCGGCTCGCCGATCAGCGCGGGATTGTTCTTCGTACGGCGGCTCAGGATCTGGATGACGCGCTCGATCTCCTTCTCGCGGCCGATCACCGGGTCGAGCTTGCCGGCACGCGCCGCATCGGTGAGGTTGATGCCGAGCTGGTCGAGGGTCGGCGTCTTCGACGGGCGCTTGGTCTCCTGCGCGGGCGCCGCGGTGCTCGACTGGCTGAGCACGTGGATCACCTGGTGGCGCACCTTGTCGAGGTTGACGCCGAGGCTCTCGAGCACGCCGGCAGCGATGCCCTCACCCTCGCGCACGAGGCCGAGGAGGAGGTGCTCGGTGCCGATGTAGTTGTGGCCCAGCCGGCGCGCCTCGTCGATGGCGAGCTCGATGACACGCTTCGCGCGGGGGGTCAGCCCGACCTCGCCGACAACGGGACGATCGCCGCGGCCGATGATGAATTCGACGGCGGTGCGGACCTTGGACAGCTCGACGTTCATGTTCTCGAGCACGCGCGCGGCGACGCCCTCGCCCTCTCGGACGAGGCCGAGGAGGAGGTGCTCGGTGCCGATGTAGTTGTGGTTGAAGCGCTGTGCCTCATCCTGCGCGAGGGTGAGCACCTTTCGCGCCCGGTCGGTGAACTTGTCGAAACGATCCATGGTGGATATCCGTGCGTCTGCTTCAGAGTGTACGGCACGAGCGGCGAAGGCTGCTGCACGCGCCGACCGCGTCCCCGGTACCGATAGATACGCCAGACGGCGCCGATTGGCTCACCGGTTCCCACCGAAACGCGGGAGCGGGCCGCACTGGACCCGCTCACCGGACGCGTGATCTCCGGCGCTCGCCGGCATCGGCTCAGGCCGTGGGAGGGGTCTCGTCCTTCTCGTCGGGCGACTCCTCGGGAGCCCCGGTGCCATCCTCGGCGGTCGGCGGCTCCTCGGGCGCCGTCGCGGCGGCGGGAGCATCCTGGCCGGTCGGCCCGCTTGCCTCCGTCGACTCATCGCCTTCAGTCGGCTCGCTGGCGTCGGAAGGCTCACTGGCAGTCTCGGCCGGAGCGGCGGGCTTCGACGCCTCGGCCTGGTCGTCGCGGAACTGGTCGAGCAGGCCGGACTCGGCGAAGGCCGCCGCCATGGTGCTGTCGATCCCGCCCTCCGGCTCGGCGGTGGCGTCCTCGGGCCGGTAGTCGACGCGATCTCGACGGCCGCCGCGGCCGCCGCGGCTCGGTCGCTCCTCGCGCGGCGGCGGCGCCGGTCGGTCCTCGGCCTGCTTGAGGCTCAGTCCCAGCCGGTGCCGCTCGCTGTCGAGGCTGATGATCCGCAGCTTGACCTCCTGGCCCTCCTGCACCACGTCACCGGGGTGGGCGACACGCTGGTTGGACAGCTCGCTGATGTGGATCAGACCCTCGAGGCCCTCCTCGACGCGAACGAACGCGCCGAAGTTCACGAGCTTGGTGACCGTGCCGTCGATCACGTCGCCGATCTTGTACTTGGCGACCGACTCCTGCCACGGATCGGGCTGGAGGCGGCGAATCGACAGGCTGATCC
>JAHWJN010000150.1 GCA_019348395.1 Chloroflexota bacterium | reverse complement strand
AGACCGACTCCGCAGAGCTCCATGGCGTCGCCGGCGCGCCCGTCCAGCAGGGCGAGCTCAGCCAGCCCCCAGACTGCCGGCGAGTACCGCTGGAGCTCGCCCATGCGCTCCCCCTCGGCGCGAGCTTCGCCCAGCCACCGCTCCGCCGATGTCACATCACCGCGGCCCATGCCCAGATAGCCGAGCACATGGAGGGCCGTGATCCGCGTGGTGATCCCCCCGCGGCCGTCGGCAAGCGCATCGGTCGCCAGGCGCTCGGCGGTCTCCGGGGCTCCGGTCGCCCACGCCACGTGTGCGAGGTGTGCTCCCATGTAGTGGCGGTGATTCCACAGCTCTGCCCGCTCGGCGTATTCGATGCCCTCGCGCAGCCAGCGCTCGGCTCGCTCGTACTCCACCAGGACCGATGCCGCGCTTCCGATCATGCGATAGGCCCGGGCCGCCTCCGTCTCGAGCCCGGCATCCCGGGCGGTGGCCACCGCCGTCTCGAGCAGCTCCCAGCCCTCGTCCATGCGGCCGGCGAACACGAAGACCGCCCCAAGGGTCACCGACGCGTTCATGTCCGCTTCCGGGTCGGCCGCCGCCGCCGCCGCGACCCGCGCCGCCTCCCCATGCTCGATGGAGTCCTCGAGACGCCGGTCGAGCATGTAGGCGGCGGACAGCCCCGCCAGCAGCCGCGCACGCGTTGGATCCGAGCGCGGAGCCTGGGCTCGGTCAAGCTCCTCGAGCCCCCGGCCCAGAAGGCCGACGCGCTCGTCGAGCGATGCGCCCAGCAGGTGACGCGCTGCGACCAGCGGAGGCAGCAGGGCGGCGGCGGTGCCGGCCTCCCTGGCCTCGAGCAGCAGCTGCCGGGCCTCCTCGTACCCCTCGACGGCGGCGGCGTTCTCGTCACCGGCAGCCGCCTCCGCCGCATACTCGGCCAGCACCCGCGCGCGAGCCGATGCCGGCATGTCACGGGGCGCGGTCCGCAGCGCCCGCCGATACAAATCCACCGCCTCGCGGTGGCTCGACAGCCGGCTCGCCCGCCGAGCCGCAGCAAGCGCAGAGCGATGCGCCGGGGCCAGCAGGCCGGCGAGCTCGAAGTGCGCCGAGACGGCCGCCTCGGAACCGGTGTCACTCAGCAGCTCCGCGACGCGGGCATGCAGCCGGCGGCGAGCGCGCGGGCCCATCGCCGCATACAGCGCGTCGCGGATGAGCGCGTGACGGAAGTCGTACCAGCCGTTCCGCCGGCCGGGAAGCACGAAGAATCGGTCCTGGAGCTCGCGGAGGCCCCGATCGATCTCGTCAGCGGGCCGATCGAGCAGCGTCGCCACGAGATCGGTGTCGAAGGATCGCCCGACGATGGCGGCCGCCTCGGCCAGCTTCCTGGCGCGCGCGGGAAGCCGGTCGGCACGCGCCAGGATCGCATCTGCCAGCGTGTCGGGAACCACCCCGCCTACACCGCCCGCGTCCGTGAACGTGGCGCCGAGGAGCTCCTCGACATGGAGCGGGATCCCGTCGCTCCGCCGATGGAGCTGCAGCACCAGCTCGTGCGGCACGGCCGTCGGATCGCCGAGCAGGGCTCGGGCGACCAGTGCGGTCTGTGCGACGTCCAGCCGCGCAAGACGAGCTTCCTCGGCCAGCCGCTGGGTGAGCAGGCGGGATCGCCAGTCGCGCATCGGGACGCGTGGGTACAGCTCGTCGCTGCGATACGTGCCGACGACGAGCATCCGCATGTCGCGGACGCGGCGTGCCACCTGGCCGATCACCTCGAGCGCCAGGTCGTCGGCCCAGTGCAGATCCTCGAACGACACCAGCAGGGGCCGATCATCGGCCAGGCCGAGCACGAGATCGGCGAGGTCCGCGACGAGCAGGCGCCGGTGTCGGTGCGCGTCGCCACGCCTCCGGGCATCGGCCTCGGCCAGCCGCTCGCGCAACCCTCGACCGATTTCCGAGCGGTGACCTCGCTCCAGCTCGAGGGCCCGTGCCAGATCCAGGAGCGGTCCACCGGCGACCTCCAGGTCTCTCGGGAAGGCCGCCGCGCTCACGACGGCCATGCCGGCGAGCCCCGCGCGTCGCTCGATCGCGCCGAGCAGCCGAGTCTTGCCGATCCCCGCCTCGCCCGCGAGCAGAAGGACCTGTCCGCGACCCGATCGAGCCTCGTCGAGGCGCCGATCGGCGAGCTCGAGCAGGTCGTCGCGGCCGACGAGGACAGGACTGGTCAGCGGGGTGGCGCGAACAGCCCTCATCGGTGACTCCGATTGTATCGGTCACCCTATCGACCCCATCGGTCGTTCGACCGATGGACGACCTGCCGGTCGCTCCTACCGTCCACCCATCACTACCGCAGGAGAGATCGGAATGGCGAAATTCATGGACGTCCACGACGGGTTCGTGGGCGTCACCGCGGAGCAGCTGCGCGAGGCCCACGAGCGCGACCTCGCGGTCGAATCGGAAGAAGGCGTGCACTTCGAGCGAGCGTGGCTGGATCCGGAGGCGGGCAAGGTGTTCTGCCTCGCGACCGGTCCCAGCAAGGAGGCGGTCATGCGCATCCACGAGCGCGCGGGGCATCCCACGCCCGAGGTCTATGAGCTCACGGTGGAGGTGGAATGATGAACCGGAAAGTAGGCCTTCGGGCTATTTCGCTGGCCATGGCGGCCGGCGCCCTGCTGGTGTCGGCTTCGGCGGTGGCGGCGAAGAGCCCCACCTGCTCGGACTTCGAGGCGCTGGCCGTCAGCGTGCATGGCCAGCACGTCGTCAGGGACTACGTCAGCGGCGGGACCCTCGGCCAGGAGTGGCCGCCACGGGGCGTGGGCTCCCTCATCGCCGGCTCCGGTGCAGCGCTGCCCGGTGGCCCCGGCCCCGCGTTCCATTTCGTGCACGGTTTCGCTCCCGGAGCCTCGTTCTGCCTCGCGCAGTCGCGGTCGCCCGGGTTCCACGTCGAGCACGGGGAGCACTGACTCTTTCGGTCGAGAACCGGTGGAGGGTCGTGCTGCGACCTTCCCACCGGGAGCCGGCCAGCCACGCCGGCGGGTTGACCGCCGAGCGGCCCGGGGCGTCCGGCTCCCCGGCCTTCCGCCAGCCACGCTGGCGCCCTGACGAACGCAGCCGCGTCGCCGGTCGTGGCGCCAGTGGGGCTGGCATCGGACGGCGGAGGCCCCACCGTCGGACCTGTACTTCGTCGATCGGCCAGCCAGGCTGGCCACCCACTCGATCAGCGCGAGCATCAGGGGCGAAGCGGCCGGCGGCGGACGGGCGCCAGTCAACGTGGCCGCCCGGCGACGCTACGACCGTCAGGTCGTGGCTCTGGCGTCACGATGCCAGCCAGACTGGCGCCCGGGGGTTGGAGATGTTCCTCCGCGGTCGCCGCGCCACTCCGACTGGCGGGACAATGGCCGAACGACCGCAGAAACGGACCTTCTTCGTCGAACG
>JAHWJN010000014.1 GCA_019348395.1 Chloroflexota bacterium | reverse complement strand
TTCATCCGCATGGCGATCCAGGCGGGCGTGCCGATCGTCCCGATCGCGACCGTCGGCGGGCCGGACTCGATGCCGGTCCTGCTCAAGGGCCGGCGGCTGGCCCGCGCCCTGCAGCTCGACAAGGTCGCGCGGCTGAAGATGTTTCCGATCGCGCTCCAGGCGCCGTGGGGGCTGAGCCCGGCGATGCTGCCCGAGATCCCGCTGCCCACCAAGATCCGCACGGCCTTCCAGGAGCCCGTCGAGCTGGTCTCCCGGGGAGCGCAGCACGACCAAAAACCGGTCGTCCCCGTAGGTTGCCGGGTCGCCGATGGGCTCGCCGACGATGGGAACGATCCCGGAGCCGGCCTTGCCGGTGCTCTCGGCGATGAGCTGCTCTGCCCAGTCGCCGAAGGCCGCCAGCCGTGGCGGGGTGATGATGGTCAGCTTGTCGCGTCCGGCAAGCGCGGCCTCGCCGATGACCGCGCCCAGGCGCAGCCCGGGGTTGTCGGCCGCGGTCGGCGTGCGGCAGGCCTCGGCCATTCGGGCCGCTCGCTCGAGCAGGCCGTCGATGTCGACCCCGGTCAGCACAGCGGGCACCAGGCCGAAGACGGTGAGGGCGGAGTAGCGGCCGCCCACGTCGGGCGGGGCCTCCACGATCGCGCGGAACTCCTGGGCACGGGCCAGCTCGGCCAGCGCCGTGTCGGGATCGGTGATGGCCACGAAGTCCAGCGCGGGCGCGATCTCGCCCATCGCCGCCTGGTAGGCGATCGGCTCGGTGGTGGTGCCGGACTTCGAGCTGACGCAGAAGAGGGTGCGCTGCTCGGACGCCCACGATCGGAACCCACGCACGACGTCCGGATGAGTGGAGTCGAGGACCCGCAGCTCCAGGCCGTCAGTCGACGCGGCACCGCCGCCCTCCGCGCCACCGGCCCAGCCGAAGACCCGGGCGAACAGCTCCGGCGCCAGGCTCGATCCGCCCATGCCGAGCACGGCGGCACGGCGGTAGCCATCGGCGCGAACGTCCCGGGCGAGGTGCTCGAGCTCGGGGACGCGGCGGCTCATCGCATCCGGGAGGTCGAGCCAGCCGAGCCAGGCGGCCACCTCGTCGGTCTCCTTGCCCGAGGCGGCCCACAGCGAACCCTCCTTCGCCCACAGGCGGCGAGCGACGTCCTCCCCGGTCCACGCCTCGAGCCGCGACGCGATCGCGGCGTCGAGTTCGCTCATGCCGGCGCGAGCTCGGCGCGCTTGGACTCGATCGTCTCGATCAGCTCGTCGAAGCTCTTCTGGAAGCTGGACACGCCCTCGGCCACCAGCTCGTCGGTGACGTGGTCCATGCCGATGCCCGACGCCTCGATCTCGCGAATCGCCTGGCGGGCACCGTCGACGTCGCGGTCGAGCGTCCGCTCCACGTGACCGTGGTCGAGGAAGGCCTCGATCGTGTCGAGCGGCATGGTGTTCACCGTCTCGGGGCCGATGAGCTCCTCTACGTACAGCACGTCCCGGTAATCGGGGTTCTTCGTGCTGGTGCTGGCCCACAGGCAGCGCTGGACGCGCGCGCCGGCCTGCCGCAGGTCGGCGAACTCGTCGCCACCGAAGATGCGCCCGTACGACTCGTAGGCGAGCTTCGCATTGGCGATGGCCGCCTTCCCCCGCGCCTCGAGCGTCGCGCGCGTGTCGAGCTCGTCGAGCCGCTTGTCGACCTTCGAGTCGACGCGGCTGACGAAGAAGCTCGCCACGCTGGCGATCTTCGAGAGGTCGTGCCCGGCCTCTCGGGCACGGCGCAGCCCCGCGATGTAGGCGCGCGCAATGCGCTCGTAGACCTCGACGCTGAACATCAGGGTCACGTTGACGCTGATGCCCTCGCCGATCGCGGCCTCCACGGCCGGGATGCCGGCCTCGGTCGCCGGGATCTTGATGTAGACGTTTGGGCGTGCCAGGCGCTCCCACAGGTGGCGAGCGCGCCGCAGCGTGGCGTCGGCGTCGTCAGCGAGTGCCGGCTCGACCTCGATCGAGGCGTACCCGTCGGCGCCGCCCGACTCGTCGTAGATGGGCCGGAGCAGGTCAGCAGCGTCACCGACATCGCTGATCGCGATCTCTTCATAGATTGCTTCGGGCGAGCTGTCCGACATGCTGCTGACCAGCTCGGCGTACTGGCCAGAGGCGACGGCCTTCGCGAAGATTGTGGGATTGCTCGTCAGCCCACGAATCCCGTCGTCGATCATCTGCTCCAGCTTGCCGCTGTCGAGCAGGTCCCGGTCGATGAAGTCGATCCACGGGCTCTGGCCCTGCTCGGCGTGGAGTCGATGGAGCGCGTTCGAGGATTCAGCCTGCTCGATCACGTCCGCGGCCTTGTCGTCCTGGTCCGTCCGGATGTCCTCGCGGCGGTCCTGTTCTGCTCCTGTCATCTCGTTCCTCACTGTTATTGGCGCCGACCGGAGCCGACCTGGGGCTGAGTGGTGGTGGTCCGGCCCGAGCGGGAGACGAGCTCTCGTGCCGCCTCGGCGATGCAGTCGGCATCGATGCCCGCGGCGTGCAGCAGCTCGGCGGGCGTGCCTGACCCGGGCATCTCGCGCACGGCGAGCTTGACGACCGGCGGGTGCGGCTGCTCCTCGGCCAGGACCTCGAGCACGGCGTCGCCGATGCCGCCCTCGGGCCAGTGGTCCTCGACGGTGACGATCGCGCCGGTCTCGCGCGCCGCCGTTCGGACGGTCTCCGCGTCGACCGGCTTGAGGCTGTAGAGATCGATGACCCGGGCGCTGATGCCGTCGTTCGCGAGCTCCGCCGCGGCGGTCATCGCCTCGTGCAGGGTGATGCCAGCGCCGATCAGCGTCACGGCGTCGTCATCGGACGTGCGGACGACGCGCGAGCCGCCGATGCGGAACTCCTCGCCCGGCTCGTAGAGGATCGGGGTCTTCTCGCGCGTGGTGCGCATGAAGACGATGCCGGGCTGCTCGGCCATGAGCGGCACCAGGGCGGCCGTCGCGTTGGCGTCGCTCGGGTAGAGCACCGTGGAGCCGTGGACCGCGCGGAAGGCGGCCAGATCCTC
This sequence comes from Chloroflexota bacterium, assembly GCA_019348395.1. GTDB lineage: Bacteria > Chloroflexota > Limnocylindria > QHBO01 > QHBO01 > JACDBZ01. Next base: position 12,692 of record JAHWJN010000014.1, on the reverse strand, counting down.
GAGCGCCATCTGGGACGGACCGTCCTCCCCGATGCTCACGCCGGCATGGGACCCGACGACCGCGAAGTTCGCGCGGCTGACCGCCGCCATGCGCACGAAGTCGTAGGCGCGGGCCAGGAAGGCGGCGAAGGTCGCCGCGAAGGGCTTCCAGCCTCGGACCTGCAACCCGACTGCGTTGGCGATCATCTGCTGCTCGGCGATGTAGGACTGGACGAAGCGCTCCGGAATCGCATCGGAGAACAGCTCGGTGTAGGTGCTGTTCCCGACCTCGCCGTCGATGGCGATGACCTTCCCGTCCGCCTTTCCCAGCGCCACCAGGGCCTCACCAAATGCCTTGCGAGTGGCCTCCTTGGTGCCCGGCTCGTAGCTCGGCAGCGTCAGCTCCCCGCTCTCGAAGACGTGCGGCTCGACGTCGGTGTCCGGCTTCGGCACGTCCACGCGGATGTCGCGCCGGCCGCCGAGCTGCTCGATCGAGGCCGCTTCCTCGTCGAGCGGCTTGCCGTGCTTGCCGGGCTGGTCCGACACGGCGTCAACGCCATGCCCCTTCTCGGTCTTGGCGATGATCACCGTCGGGCGTCCGGTCGTCTCCACGGCGGCAGCCAGGGCCTCGTCGATGGCCACCACGTCGTGGCCATCGACCGTGATGGCGTTCCAGCCGAAGGCCTCGGCGCGGCGGCGGTAGGCATCCAGATCCCACTCGTGCATCGTGGGTCCGGTCTGCCCCAGCCGGTTGACGTCGATGATGGCGACGAGGTTGTCGAGCTCGTTGAAGCCGGCCGACTCGAATGCCTCCCACATCGATCCTTCGGCCATCTCCGAGTCGCCGCACAGGCACCAGACCCGGAACGGCAGCCGATCCATGCGCTTGCCGGCGAGGGCAACGCCGACGCTGATCGGCAGGCCCTGGCCGAGCGAGCCGGTGGCCACGTCGACCCACGGCAGGACCGGCGTCGGGTGCCCTTCGATGCGAGAGCCGAACTCCCGGAAGGTCAGCATCTCGTCGTCGCTGATCGCGCCGGCCGCCTTGTACATCGCGTACAGCAGCGGCGATGCATGCCCCTTGCTGAAGATCAGGTGATCGTTATGCGGGTCCTCGGCATTGTCGAAGTCGTAGTGGAGGTACTTCGACATGAGCACGGCCATGAGATCGGCGGCCGACATCGAGGAGGTGGGGTGGCCGCTACCCGCGGCGCTGCTCGATCGGATGGAGTCGACGCGGAGCTGGGCGGCGAGCTCCCGCCAGGCGTCGTGCTGGTCAGTCATACGTCGGGTCTCTCCCGCAAGTTGGTTGCCGGATCGGCGGAATGTCAATGATACGTCTCGCAACGTTCCCGGCCGCTCGACGGCCAAGCCTTCCCGGCCCATGACCGCGCCTCCATCCAGCGGGGCCGATCCATCGGCTGATACATGAGGCACCCCGACGCGCGGGCGCCGCCTCCCGTGCGAATTGCCCGATGTATCGGGCACTCCGCCGCCGGAACGGGGCCGAACCGCCGGTGCCGGCGCGCGGGTGCCCGATGTATCGGTCGAAACGCAGCACGCGAGGCCGAAATGCGCCGCCGTGCCCCATATATCGGCGGCAACCATTCGACACGCGAAACGGGCGGCCCCGCAGGGACCGCCCGTCATCGGCGTCGCGAATGGGACGAGGGTTAGCCCCGCATCATCCGGAAGCAGTCGGAGCAGTAGACCGGCTTGTCGCCGCGCGGCTGGAAGGGGACCTGGGCGTCCTTGCCGCACCGCGCGCACGTTGCGTCGTGCATCTCCCGCGGGCCGCGCGAGAAGCCGCCGCCGCCGCCGTAACCGCCGCCACCCTCGTAGCTGGCTCCACCGCCGCCACCGTTCGTGGCGCGACGCTGGGCTCGACACGACGAGCAGCGCTTCGGAGCGGACGCGAAGCCCTTCTCCGCGAAGAACTCCTGCTCGGACGCGGAGAACACGAAGTCGATTCCGCAGTCGCTGCAGGTGATCACCTGATCGGTGTAGGTCACCAAGACCCTCCCCAAGATGGATGTTGACCACGTCGGACCTGTGGTCGCTCGGCGCCGGCCGGGGTCTTGCCGCTGCCCCGGGCCGACGATTGGACGTGGTGGAGGGCGAGGGAAGGATTTGGCTGGCACGCAGCTCGCTGCGGTCCGACGCGCGGAGTATTGCGCGCGCGCCGACGCTCCGCAAGTGCATTCGACCGGTACGATCGGCGCATGCGCGCGAGCCTGGGACTCACGCTCCTCGGCGTGCTCCTCGTCGGCAGCGGGCTGGTCTGGATCGCCCAGGGACTTGGGCTTGAATGGGCGCCACGCAGCTTCATGACGGCCGATCGGACCTGGGTCTTCCTCGGTGCGGCGGCGGCGGTGGCCGGGGCAGCGCTCATCGGGTGGTCGCGACAGCCCCGGCCATGATTCGGGGCAGCTAGGCTCCCTCTCCCCTCGGCGTGGACGATCCCTCCGCGGGCGGGATCACCGGCTGCACGGCCGAGGCGCCGCTCGCCTCGCCGCCCGACCCACCGATGAAGGCACTGATCAGGTCCATCGGCAGCGGGAAGATGATCGTGCGCGTCTGGTCCGAGCTGATGTCACCGAGCGTCTGGAGGTAGCGCAGCTGGAGCGCCGACGGCGCGGCGCTGATGATGTTGGCCGCGTTGGAAAGCTGCTCCGCGGCAAGGAACTCGCCCTCGGCATGGATCACCTTGGCGCGCTTGTCGCGCTCGGCCTCGGCCTGGCGGGCCATGGCGCGCTGCATGGTCTGCGGCAGCTCGACGTCCTTGACCTCTACCACGCTGACCTTGATGCCCCACGGCTCAGTCTGCTGATCGATGATCTGCTGAAGCCGGGCATTGATCTCCTCCCGGTTGCTGAGCAGCTCGTCGAGCTCCGACTGACCGAGGACCGATCGCATGGTCGTCTGCGCGATCTGCATGGTGGCAAGCATGTAGTTCTCGACGCGGACCACGGCGGCCTCCGGGTCGACGACCCGGAAGTAGGCGACCGCGTTGACGCGGACCGTCACGTTGTCCTTGGTGATCGCCTCCTGGCTCGGGATGTCGAGGGTCACCGTGCGCAGGTCGATCTTCACCATCCGGTCGATGAACGGGATGATGAAGAAGAGCCCCGGGCCCTTCGCTCCGACCAGGCGGCCGAGGCGGAAGATGACGCCGCGCTCGTACTCCTGGACCACCTTCACCGCTGCGCCGACCAGGCTGAAGATCACCAGTGCGGCGACCGCCAGGACGGGAAGCAGCTCGATCAGTTCTCCCACGTTGTCACGACTCCTTGTCTTCGGTGTCCGATGTCTCGGCCGCGTCGGAGAGCGGCTCAACGATCAATCTCATGCCGTCCCGCCCCACCACGCGCACCCGGTCGCCCGCGGCCAGCTCCACTCCCTCCGCTGGTCGCACGCTCCACAGCTCCCCCTCCACGTAGACCGATCCCGGCGATCGCATGGTAGTGGTGAGGCCGACCATGTCGGTCCCCCCGATGGCCACCGGGCGGCGCCGCGTGCGCATGACCGCGCGCACGGCGACGAGGCTGAACAGGACGAGCGCCAGCGTGATCCCGTAGATCAGCGGCCGGCTGACCTCCATGAACGGCGCCTGGGTGTCGTCGATGAGGAGCAGGCCGCCGAGGAGGAAGGCGACCGCGCCGCCGATACCGAGCACGCCGCCGGACGCGACCCAGATCTCGGCGCCCATCAGCGCAAGCCCGAACAGCAGAAGGGCGAGCCCGGCGTAGTTGATCGGGAGCGTGCCGAGGCTGAACAGGCCGAGCACGATTGCGATCGCGCCGGCGATGCCGGGGAAGAACGATCCGGGAGCGCTCAGCTCGAAGTACAGCCCCAGCGAGCCGAGACTGAGCAGGATGACCGCGATGTTCGGGTCGCTGAGGACCATGAGGAAGTCCTCGAAGGGCGACATCGGGAACGCCGCGATCGGCGCGTCCGCCGTTTCGAGGGTCACCTCGTCGCCGCGGACCGTCACGCTGCGGCCGTCGATCTCTTCGAGCAGCGCGGCCCGGCTCTCGGCCACGAGGTCCACGACGCCGAGCTCCACCGCCTCGGTGGCGGTGACCACGACGGCATCGCGCACCGCGTCCTCGGCCCAGTCGGCATTTCGGCCGCGCTCGTCGGCGATGATCCGGGCGTAGCTGACCGTATCGTTGATGATCTTCTCGCGCAGGTCGTCGGGGATGTCCGAGCCGTCGCCGCTCACCGGCGTGGCCGCCCCGATGCGAGTGCTTGGTGCCATGGCCGCCACGTGCCCCGCCATGGTGATGAACGTGCCGGCGGACGCAGCCCGGGCACCCGGCGGCGTCACGTACACGATCACCGGTACCGACGCGTCGAGCATGGCGCTCGTGATGGTCTCCGTTGCGTCGAGGAGACCGCCGGGGGTGTTCAGCTCGATGAGCACCGCCTCGGCTCCCGTCTCGGCTCCCTCGCGAATGCCGCGCTCCAGGTAGCGCCCGGAGATCGGGTTGATGATGCCGTCGAGCGTCAGGACGTGGACGTCACCGGCTGCCGCGCGGGCCGGTCCCGGCGCGATGAGCCCGGCCGACCCCGCCACGACGCAGAGCGCGGCGAGCCATCGGACGGTCGCCCGGAGCAGCGTCGGCATCGGTTCTCCTGCAATAGATGACAAGGAGACCACCGGCTCGTGCCAGCAGTCTCCACCTTCGCGCCCGGGTCAGGGAAGGACGCGATCCCCGCCGGGCCCGTTGCCCGGAATTTCCTGCTGTGCCCTGCACGCTACGGCCGCCGCCGACCGGCGTCAACCGACGGCGATGCCCGCGTCGCGCATCTCGGCGAGCGCGCGCTCCCCGTCGTCAGGCTGCAGGTCGACCGCGGCGACCGCGTCGGCCAGCAGCGCGGTCTCGAACGCGAGCCGAGCGGCGTCGAGCGCCGTCGCCTTCACGCAGTAGTCCGTGGCGAGGCCGCACACCACCACACGCTCGATGTGCCGATCGCGCAGCAGCCCCTCGAGCTCGGTCGGGGTCTCCTCGCCGGACTCGGGGTCCCGCATCGTGAAGCCGGAGTACCCGTCCTCGCCGTTCTGGCCCTTGCGCACGCGGGCGGCATCGGCCGGCAGGTCGAGCGTGGGGTGTAGCTCGGCTCCCCACGTTCCGCCCACGCAGTGGACCGGCCAGATGCCGCCGTCCTTCTCGAAGTGCGGCGTCGATTCGGGATGCCAGTCCTGGGTGGCGACCACGAAGCTGCCTGCGTCGGTCGCCTCGCGCACCGCCTGATTCACGCGCGGCACGATCGTCTCGCCGCCCGACACGGCCAGGCTGCCGGCGGGGTCGGCGAAGTCGTTCTGCATGTCGACCACCACGAGGGCGGTGCGAGAATCGTATTCGGGCATGTGACCGATGGTAACCGCCCGGTCAGAGGGTGGCGTTCCCCGTGAAGAAGGGCACCAGACCAAGGACGCCGATGATGATCAGGTAGATCGCGACGAGGTAGTTGAGAATGCGCGGAAAGAGCAGGATGAGGACGCCCGTCACGAGCGCCAGCAGTGCGGCCCAGAACAGCGGGTTTCCAACGTCCATGTGTCACCTCCTGCCGCTCCATGCCTGCACCCGGCGTGCCGTCCGGCATCCGCGGGCCGCCAGGGAGTGACATCCTCTACGGGGCATGGAGACTGGATGCCGTGACTTCGACGGTGTTCCCCGCGCCATCTGGGCACACCCGCAATCCCTGGCTCCGCGAGGCGCTCGCCGCGGAGCGATCGCCCGGGCCCATGCCCGGGCTGGCCGGCGACACCACCGTCGACGTCGCAGTCATCGGGGGTGGCTACACCGGACTGTGGACCGCCTACCGGCTCACCGAGCACGATCCCTCGCTGCGCGTCGCCGTCTTCGAGCAGGACATCTGCGGCGGCGGTCCGTCCGGGCGGAACGGCGGGTTCGTGAACGCGTGGTGGGACGAGATCGCCACGCTCGTCGAGCTGTTCGGCGACGACGGTGCTCTCGCATGCGCCCGGGCCGTCGCCGCATCGGTCCACGACATCGGCGACTGGTGCGAGCGCCACGGGGTGGATGCCCACTACCGACGGGCCGGCATGCTCCTCGTCTCGACGACGCCCCACCATGACGGCCGGTGGGTCTCCGACGTCAGGACGGCGGAGCGCCTCGGGCATCCCGATGCGTACCGCGCGCTGACCGTCGAGGAGGTCGCCGCGCGCTGCCGGTCACCGCGCTTCCGCGGCGGCGCGCACATGGCCGATGGCGCGACCGTCCATCCCGCACATCTCGTCCGCGGCCTGCGGCGCGTCTGCCTCGAGCGCGGCGTGGCGATCCACGAGGGCACGCGGGTCACGCGGCTCCGCGACCGAAGTGGCCCGACGGTGCGACTCACCGCCGTCTCGGACGCCGGCACGGCGGAGGTCCGTGCCGGGCACGTCGTCATGGCCATGAACGCCTGGACCGCCGGTTGGTCACCGTTCCGATCGTCCTTGCTCGCGTGGGGCAGCTACATGGTCCGCACCGAGCCGGCGCCGGATCTCATCGCCTCCGAGCTCGGCTGGACCGGCGGCGAGTCGATCATCGACGCCCGCTTCAGCGTCCACTATCTCCACGTCACCCGCGACGGCCGGATCGCGATCGGCGCCGGCGGCGGCACGCCGGGCTTCGGCGGACGGATCGGCCGCTCCTTCACCGATGACAGGGCATCGGCCGCGCGCGCCGGCGATGGCCTGCGCTGGCTCTTTCCGGCGCTCGATGAGGTCGCGATCACCGATGCGTGGGGTGGGCCCATCGACATCTCGCCGGACCACCTACCACGCTTCGGGACGCTGCCCGGCGGTCGTGTTCACTTCGGATTCGGCTACTCCGGCAACGGGGTGGCGCCGTCGCACCTCGCGGGACGGATCCTCGCCGGACTGGTGCTCGGCACCGATGACCGATGGACCCGCCTCCCCCTCGTGGGGCGCCGGACGCGTCGTTTTCCTCCTGAGCCATTCCGCGTGCTCGGGGCCCGAGTTCTGCGCGCGGCGATGGTCAGGCGCGAGGACGCGGAGGAGGCGGGCCGCCGGCCGAGCCGGCTGGTCCGCGAGCTGAGCCGCATGCCACGCCGGCTCGGATATCGGCTGGGACCGAGCGACTGAGCCGGCGTCAGCCGGGGAAGATCCGCCGCAGGCGACGGTAGGCGCGACCCGCCGCCGTCGGCGGCAGCGGCCGGGCGCTGGCGGCCGGTGGATGGCTCACCGGCGATCGGGCGGGCGGCTGTGGCCGGGGTCCGGGGCGTGATGTCGGGCCCGGAGTTGCACGAGAGAGCGCTTCCAGCGCGGCCAGGGGGTCGTCAGACGGTGGGCGCGCGTCCGGTGGGGCGTCCTCGGCCCCGGAGCGTCCGGTCGGCGCCATCTCCATCTCGTCGGCTGCCTCGCCAGCCTCCTCGGCCGGCACGGTCGCCTCCTCGGGTCTGGCCGGTGGCACGCGGCGCAGGCGGGTCAGGCCTCGGGGTTCGATTGCCGGCGACGCGGGGGAAGGCTGCGGCCGCTCCTCGACCGCCGATGCAGGCTCCGAGCTCTCGTCCTCCGGCTCCCACCAGTCGGGGTCGCCGATCTCGGCGGTGTACCGATCGTCGCGCCAGGCCGGTGCCTCCATCGCGTCTGGCTCGGCGGACTCCGGCTCGGACTCGGCATCGGCAGCCTGCGCCGGGGCGCCTTGCGCCTGGGCGCCTTGCGCCTGGGCGGCTTCCGGGTCCGGCTCCGGCTCCGGCTCGGACTGCTCGCCCGCGGTCGCATCGACCGCCGCCACTTCGGTCGCATCCTGCTCGGGAGCGCCGTCGTCGTCGCTCTCTTTCCGTTCCGTGCTCGTGTCCTTCTCGGCGCCCCCATCACCGTCGACGGTCTCGGCGGCCTCCTCCGCCACCGGCACATCCGTGGCAGGAGCCAGCTCCCGCGGGAGCGTCACGTCGGCGTCGTCGGGCACATCGCCGCCCGACTCCGCGCCGAGGTTGGCGTGGGCAGCGGCCGTCTCCGCTCCACCGAGCAGCTCGGGCACCGAGGGATCCTCGGCTCGGGCCAGCGCCTCCGCGAAGCCATCGGTGGCGTGGCCAGCCGTGCTGCGGCGCGGAGTGCGGACCTCGGGCGCGGGTTCGGCCTCGGTCCGTGGGACGTCGTCGCGATCCGGCTCTGGGCGCACCATCCCGGTCGGCTCAGGTGCGGGCGCGGCCTCCGGGGCGGGTCGAGGCGGCGTCCGGGGAACCGGCTCGGCCCATCCCACCGGGGGCCCATCGGTCGCCGCGGAGGGCAGTCTGAGATCCATGCGCGCCTCGAGCAGGTCGACGCGCGAGCGCAGCGCAGCGACCTCGCCGCGCGCCTCCCCCAGCGCGAGCAGCGCCTGCCCGTACCGTTCGGTCAGGCTGCGAAACTCGGTGAGCAGCTCGCGGAACGGCGACAGCTCGCGGTGCTCCTCTCCGTTGCCGCTGTCGGTCCGAGCCGATTGGGCAGGTGCCGCCGCCGGGGCGGGCCGCGGCTGGAGGAAGACGCGCATGCCCGTCTCCCCCTCCGGCTGTCCAGCCAGGACGCCACGGGCAAGCAGCTCCCACACGCGCTCGGCGGGGACGCCGAGCACGGACGCCGCTTCGGTGACCGAGTAGCCCTCCATCGGCGCCAAGGGTAGCGCCTCGCCTCAAGCGCGGACCGAGTCTCGACCGAGGAGCTCGCGCACCGCCTCCACCAGGCGGTCGACCTCCGCGAGAGTGTTGTAGTGCACGAGCCCGATGCGAAGGAGCCCACCTGTGTCGCCGAGGCCCAACGACCGGATGAGCTCCCACGCGTAGAAGTCGCCGTCCCAGGTGCTGATGGCCCGCGAGGCCAGATGCTCGGCGATGGCGCGTGGGTGATGGCCGGGGAGCGTAACGGAGAAGGTGGGGACGCGTTCGTCGACGCGGGCGGCGTCGGAGAGCCCGTGCAGCACCAGGCCCGGCACGTCTGCAAGCCGATCGAGGACGCCGAGGGAGAGCTCGCGCTCGTGGGCATGAATTGCCGACATCGCCGCGCGAAGGCGAGCGCGGCGTGAGTCATCGGACCCGCTTCGCCCGTATGCGGCGCCGAGGCGCTCCAGGTAGGCGAACGTGCCCAGCAGCCCGGCGAGTGACTCGTGACTCTGGGTCCCGACCTCCCACTTGCCGGGCAGCGCCTCACCCGCCGGGCGGACGCGGTACGCGACCAGCCGCTCCAGCAGGTCGCGCCGGCCGTAGAGCATGCCGAGATGCGGAGCGAAGAACTTGTACGGGCTCACCACGAGGAGGTCGGCCCGCAGCGCCGAGACATCGATCGGCAGGTGCGGCGCGGCATGGACCGCGTCGACGAACGCCAGGGCACCGGCGGCGTGCGCAACCTCGATCACCCGGCCCACGTCGGTCACCGTGCCGAGCGCGTTGGACGCGAGTCCGACGGCGACGATCCGCGTGCGCGGGCCGATCACCCGGTCGAGGCTCGCGAGGTCGAGGCTGGCGCGATCGTCGGCCAGCTCGATCCAGCGCACCTGCGCGCCCCGGTCCTCGGCGACGGCCAGCCAGGGGGCCACGTTGGCGTCATGGTCGAGGCGCGTGACGACGATCTCGTCCCCGGGCTGCAGGTCCCGCCCGAGGGCGCGGCTCACCGCGAAGGTGAGGGTGGTCATGTTGGGACCGATCACGATCTCATCGGGATCGTGGGCGCCGAGGAAGTCCGCCCCGGCGGCATGAACCTCATGCAGCATCGCATCGGTCTCGACGGAGGCGATGAACGCCCCGCCGTGGTTGGCGTTGCTGTGCTCGAGGTAGCGGCGCATGGCATCGATGCACTCCCGGGGCACCTGGGTCCCGCCGGGTCCGTCGAGGTACGCGATCGGGCGGCCGTCCACGGCGCGCCCCAGCGCGGGAAAGTGATCGCGCAGCGCGGCGACGTCGAGGCCGGTGGATTCACGGATGGAGGTCATGGCATCCATCGTACGTCGCGCCTCGCTATCATCGGCAGCCGTGACCACATCCCTCCGCGTGCCGACGCTGCCCGGTCCCGACATCTACCTGCCCGCCGGGCTCGAAGGGCTCGACGAGCTTGCCTACAACCTGTGGTGGAGCTGGACGCCGCGCGCCCAGTCGCTGTTCAGCCGGCTGGACCAGGCCGCGTGGACCCGTCACCGCAACCCGATCCCCGTGCTGCGCGGCGTCGACCAGGCACGCTGGGCGGAGATGGCCGCCGACGAGGACTTCATGGTCGACGCCAGCCGGGTCCTCGACGAGTTCCACCGCTACCTGGCCAACGGCGCCGACTCCTGGTACGCCACGACGCCGGAGCGCGCCCTCCCCGGACCGATCGCCTACTTCTGTGCCGAGTTCGGAATTCACGAGTCGATGCAGATCTACTCCGGCGGCCTGGGCATCCTGGCCGGCGACCACTGCAAGTCCGCCTCGGACGCGGCGCTGCCGTTCATCGGCGTGGGCCTCCTCTACCGACGAGGCTACTTCCGCCAGCAGATCGACGCCGATGGGCACCAGGAGCACGCGCAGCCCGACCTCGATCCCTCGCAGCTGCCACTGCGCCGCGCGCGAGGTCGCGACGGGGGTCCGCTCCAGGTCAGCGTCGAGGTCGCCGATCGCACCGTCCACGCCGCGGTCTGGGTGGCCCAGGTGGGCCGGGTGCCCATCCTGCTGCTGGACACCGACATCCCGGCCAACCACCCGGCCGACCGCCCGATCACCCACATTCTCTACGTCCGCGGCCGCGAGATGCGGCTCTGCCAGGAGCTGGTCCTCGGAATGGGAGGCGTCCGGGCCCTGCGCGCGCTCGGCATCGAGCCGGCGGTCTGGCACCTCAACGAGGGGCACTCCGCGTTCCTGCTCGTCGAGCGTGCCTGCGAGCTCGTGGACAGGGAACCCGGGCTGGCGGCCGGGGAGGCGCTGCGGCGCGTCGGGCGCGACGCCGTCTTCACCATCCACACCCCCGTTCCGGCAGGCAACGAAGTCTTCGCACGTGACCTGGTGGCCCGGGCCCTCGACCGCTGGTTTGCGGCCACCCGCAGCGAACCCGCCGAGCTGCTCGAGCTGGGCCGTGGCCACACGGACGCGCCGGATGCCCCGTTCGACATGACCGCGTTCGTGCTGCGCCACGCCAGCGGTGCGAACGCCGTCAGTCAGCTCCACGGGGCGACCGCCACCGAGACGTGGCAGTCGCTGGCCGGCCACCCGGTCGACGCGATCACGAACGGCGTCCACGTGCCGACGTGGCTCGGCCGCCCCGTGCGCCGCCTCATCGAGCGAGCCGTCGGGCGGCCCCTCGGGGTCGACATGAACGGCCCCGGCCCGCTTGCCAGCCTGGCCGAGATCGACGCTGAAGAGCTGTGGGGCGCGCATCAGCAGCAGAAGCGCGAGATGAGCGGCTTCCTCGAGTCGCGCCTGGCCCGGCAGTTCGCCCGCCACGGCGAGTCGCCCGACGCGCTGCGCGCCGTTCGCGGCGTGCTGAATCCGGAGGCGCTGACCATCGGCTTCGCGCGCCGGTTCGCCACCTACAAGCGCGCGGCCCTCCTGTTCCGCGACGAGGAGCGCCTCGCGGCGCTGCTCTCCCGGTCTGACCGGCCGGTCCAGATCGTCATCGCCGGCAAGGCGCATCCCGCCGACCGTCCGGGCCAGCGGGTTATTCAGCACATCTTCGAGCTCTCGAGGTCGGACCGGCTGCGCGGCCGGGTCTTCATCGTCGAGGACTACGACATGCGCATCGCCCGCTTCCTGGTCGGCGGAGTCGATATCTGGCTCAACAATCCTCGACGGCCGATGGAGGCATCCGGCACCTCGGGAATGAAGGCCGCCATCAACGGCATCCCCTCGGTCAGCATCCTGGACGGATGGTGGGACGAGGGCTTCAACGGCACCAACGGGTGGGCCATCGGCGACCGCACCAGCGACGGCGACGAGGAGGCTCAGGATTCAGCCGATGCGGCCGAGCTGTACCGGCTGCTCGAGGAGGACATCGTGCCGCGCTTCTACGACCGTGGCAGCGACGGCGTGCCGATGGCCTGGATGGAGACGATGCGCGCGTCGATCGCCGGTGCCCTCTGGCAGTTCAGCACCGCGCGCATGCTGACCGAGTACGTCGACCGCCTGTACCTGCCGGCGGTCGCGGTTCCCGTCGAGGCCTGAGCCCCTAGGGCAGGTACCAGCGCGGGTTCTCCCACACGCCGTGATGGTTCACGGCAAAGTGGACATGGCACCCGGTCGACAGGCCGGTCGTCCCCTCATGGCCGATCACCGTCTCGCTCGTCACGATCTGGCCGGGTGACACGACCACCCGCGCCTGCATGTGCCAGTACCAGGTCTGGATCCCGTCGCCGTGGTCAACCACCACTCCGTAGCCGCTGTCCCACGGCATGAGCGGCTGGCCCGACGCCACCACGACGCCCGCCCCGGCCGCGTAGATCGGCGTCCCGCAGCCGTTCGCGAAGTCGATGCCCGCGTGGAAGTGCGGGTAGTACGTGCCCTTGTAGGTATATGGCGGCTCGAGCGCGAAGCCGGTCGGCCCCCACTCCTGCGTGATGCGGAAGCTGCGCTCCGGCCAGCGGAAGCCGTAGTTCGACGTGGCGTTCTGACGTGTCTGCTCGTCCGCGGCGCGGCGCGCCGCCTCCGCGGCGCGGCGGGCGGCCTCCGCCTCTCGGGCGGCCGCCTCGCGGGCGGCGGCGTCCTTCGCGGCGGCCTCGCGAGCGGCGGCTTCCCTCAGATCG
>JAHWJN010000149.1 GCA_019348395.1 Chloroflexota bacterium | reverse complement strand
AGTACCTCGCCAAGGTGCCCAACGGATATTGCCCCGATCACTCCACCGGCGTCGCCTGCCCCATCGGGCTCGGCGTCAGGGCCGGTGCCGCCGCGGAACCGATCGAGCAGGTCTAGCAGCCGGCACCTCAGGCCGCCACGGCCACCGGCTCAGCAGCCAGCCGTTCCGCGATCCGATCGGCGACATACGCGGCGTCCCGTGCCGCGCCGGCGACGAGCATCGACGTGAAGCTGAACAGGAACGGGAGGCCCAGGAAGTACAGGCCGGGGGCCGTCGTCACCACGCCACGCTCATGGACCGGCCAGCCATCGTCGCCCACGACCGGCGGGCGGATCCAGTCGAACGCGGGGCGGAAGCCGGTGCACCAGATGACGTTCGCCACGTCGAGGACGGTGCCGTCATCCAGCATCGGCTTCCCGTCACGGACGCCCACCGTGCGGGCGTCGTGGCGCTCGACCCCGGCCCGGTCGAGGTCCGGCAGCCGGTGGCGGAGGAGCGGACCGCCGCCCATCCGGACCTTCGGCGCCATCCTGCGCCCGATCGGCGTCCGCATGTTGAGCACGTGGGTGCCGAGGAACTTCATGACCGGGAAGGCGACGCGTCCGCGCCGCGTATCGATGGAGAACGGCAACTGGCCGTGGGCCCGGCCCGAGAGGTGGGTCCGATGACCGGAGCGGACGGCTTCCATGGCAAGGTCCGCCCCCGAGTGGGCCAACCCGACGACAAGCACGGGGCCGTCCTGCAGCTGGCCGGGGCCGCGGTAGGCGGACGAGTGGACCTGCCGCACGGCCCCATCCAGCTCGCTGGCGAAGTCCGGCACCTTCGGCTCGCGGAAGGGGCCGCTGGCGATGATGACCTGCCTCGCCGAGAACTCTTCCTCGGCGGACGCCACGCGGAAGCGCCCATCGGCGACCCGTTCGACCGTGCCGACCCGCACGCCGGTGCGGACCGGCAGTCGGTGGTGGGCCGCATACGACTCCAGGTAGTCGCCCATCTGGCGACCGGTCGGAAAGTCCGACGCCGGTAGCGGGAAGGGCAGCCCCGGCAGCGCGTCGTCCTTGGCCCGGGAGTACAGCACCAGCGAGTCGTACCGGCCGCGCCAGACGTCTCCGATGCGTTCGGAGGCCTCAAGGATGAGGAAGTCGACGCCGCGTTGGGCGAGGGCATGGCCCGCCGCGAGGCCGGACTGACCGGCTCCGACGATGATGACCTCGTGACGTGATCCATTCATGGTGGCTGGAGACCTGCGTGCGAATGTCGGCCTACCGTCACCGAGTCGCCCCGCGGACGACAAGTTCGATGGACGAACCTCGGGGGTTGAGGACCGAGAGACAATGGGGAGCATGGGGTCGAGCGCGAAGACCGACTATTGCGCGTTCACGAAGGCGATCGAGCACCTGGGCGACCGATGGAGCCTCCTGATCGTGCGGGAGCTGCACATGTTCGGGCCGCAGGGCTTCAACGCCCTGGCCGCAGGCCTCCCGGGACGCGTCTCCCGCTCCGTGCTCAGCGCGAAGCTGCGCAAGCTCGAGGAGCTCGGCCTGGTCGCGCGCGACGACTCCCGAGCGCGGAGCGCGCCGTACCACCTCGCGCCGGCCGGCGAGCAGCTCCTGCCGACCCTGAAGTCCCTGTGGCAGTGGGCCGAGCGCTGGGTGCCGGAAGACGCAGCGCTCGCGCAGCGCGATCCGACGGTGCTCGCCTTCTGGCTGTCCCGCCGCGTGGTGACCACGGAGGTCCCGACGCGCAAGACGGTCATCGAGATCTCGGTTCGCGACGCCCCCGACACTCGGGCATGGCTCCTCCTGGACCGCCACGGCGGTCCGGAGCTCTGCGACGAGGATCCCGGGCTCGACGAGAGCCGGTACGTCTACCTCGAGGCCGAGGCGTCCGGCCTGCTGCCCGTCGCACGGGGCGAGCGGTCGTGGTCCGACGCGCTCGCCGATCGATCGGTCGAGCTGTACGGAGAGCCTGACCTGGTGGCTGCAACGCCCAGCTGGTTCACTGCCGCCCCGGCGGAAGTGCCGGTGCGCCAGGCCGGCTGACGGCGGCGAGGCGCGTCAGCGCTGCGTGCGGCGGGTGGCCGCCAGCAGCCACATCACCGTCAGGAGCAGGACCAGGAGCAGCGCCAGGACCACCAGGGTCTGGTTGGCCACGAGTTCCACGGCGTCACCTCCGAGCGCGACACCCCCCTAGGTGCTGCCGAAGGGCACGACGGCTCCGACAGGATACCGGCGCGGCGCAAGCCCCCCCGCGCTCCTAGGCGGAAGGCTCCTCGAGGTGGTGCGGAACGGCCGGCACGATGCGCGGCTCGCGCTCGGCCACGATCGTCCACGCACGCCGGTTGTATGAATGGGGGTAGCCGTGGACGCGTTGCAGCCAGCGCGCGACCGGGATGACGAGCCGGGTCCCGAATCCCCCGCCGTCCAGGCGGTCCTCGATCCGCGGGCGGCTGAGGGTGTTCCAGTGGTACGCACGTCGGCGCCGCACCTCGTGATCGGGCGCGTCGGCCATGTTGAAGAAGGTGAGGATCAGCCCCTCGCGGGCCAGCCGCATCGCCTCGTCCAGGGCGCGCTCCATCGCCTCGGGAGAGAGGTGCTCGAAGATGTCCGAGGCCACCACGTAGTCGAACGCCCCGTCGTCAGGGGGCAGCCGGAGGATGTCTCCCACCTCGAACCGCGCCTCGGGATGGCGGCGCCGGGCGTTGGCGATGTTCTTCTCGCTCAGATCGACCCCCAGATAGTCCAGGTGCGGACCGAGGCCGGCCTCGGCGAAGGTTCGATAGTCGTTCGCGGAGCCACATGCGAACTCAATCAGCGAGACCGGATCCGTCTCGAGCCGATCCAGGCGCTCGCGCCAGCGGGCCGTGAACTCCCCCTCGCGGTCGGCGATACCGGCGTCGACCCGTCGCACCGCCGCGTGCTTCACCGGGTTGCGGTACGTGCCCATCTTCACGCCCAGATCGGCCGCCCGGGTCCGGAGCACTTCGTTGAGCTGGACGGCGAAGCGGATCTCGTCCTCCATCAGGCCACCGGCCTCGGCGCCGAGCAGCCGAGCGATCAGCGCATGCCTGACGAGGATGCTCTGGACGTTGATCCGCGGATTCTGGTAGCCGGAGACCAGATAGGCGTCGAGCATGTCGGCCGAGCCAGCGCCCCAGGTGCGCTCCAGCAGGACGTGCTCCGCGTGCTTGCCCAGCGGAAGATGACGCAGCGTCCAGAGCGCCCCGTCGGCCGCGGCCGCATCTGCGTCTGGCTCACCAGCGCCGACGCCCGCTGGAACAACTGGCCGGCCATGCGGAACTTCACCCCGCTGGTCAACGAGACCCTGTACCACCTGGCCGCCACCCACACCGGCGGCACCGAGAACCGCCGGCTCGAGGCGGGCCAGGCCATCGTCTGGACCGGCAAGCCGGGCCAGGCCGTGACCAAGGCCGAAATCACCCGCCCC
>JAHWJN010000148.1 GCA_019348395.1 Chloroflexota bacterium | reverse complement strand
GGGCTGGTGATGAGCAAAACGGCGTGCCGGTCGCGCAGGCGTCCGACGAGCTCGATCGCCAGCTCGATGCCCTTGCGCGGCACCACCCGCGTCGGTTGTACCACCAGGAGTCCGCGCGTCCCCATGCCCAGCTCGTCGCGTAGGCGGCGACGGACCGCAGGGTGGGGTCGCGGCCGTCCGAGCGAGAAGTCGAACACGTTCGGCGCGATCGACGACGCGATTCCGCGGCGGCGCCGCAGCTGGGTGGCGGCCAGGCTGTTGATGCTGACGTGGCGCACCCCGGGCAGATCCGGCGGAAGGGCACGCTCGAGCACCTCGGGCACGACGCACGTCGCGAACCGCTCGCGCTCCCACCAGTAATCGTGGTGATGGCCGATCGCCGGCATGCCGGTCTCCTCGACGAGGCGTCGCAGGGCCACCGCCAGCGGCAGGTGCATCGGGATGGCCCACGCGTTCTCGACGATGAGCATCTCGATCTTCTGCAGCTCGACCCAGCTGTGGAGGACCGGCAGGAGCTGGCCGGCGAGCCGATCGATTTCCGCGCGCACCGCGTTCGGATCGCTCTGGGGGTCGAACGCAGCCGCCGTCACTCGGGCTGCCGGTGGGTAGGAGAAGTGCATGGGCGGCACCATTCGCGCGTGGGGTCGCAGCGCGTCGACCTCGCCGGCCAGGAGCCGCACGTCGTGGCCCATCCGCTCGAGGATGGCCTCCCACTTCGCTGCCTCGAACGTCACTCCGTCGACGCCGAACAGCCGTGTGGCGACGAACCCCATCCTCACGTCGGAGATGCTATCCGCTCGCCATGCTCGTCGGACAGCCTCAGCGCAGCGAGCGCTGCACCCGGCCAGGCGAACCAGTGGCGAATCGGCGTCTCGTCATCGGGGTCGTAGGCCTCGGGCAGCATGCCGTCGGAGAAGGCGATCCGCTCCAGCCGTTCGAGGGCGGCCGCGGCCTTCGGGGCGTCGCCGACGGCGCGAGCGGAGATCCATGCCTGGAGATCGCCGAGGGTCCACACCCCCGGCGTATGCAGCGAGCCCAGCCCCGGCAGGCGGCCCGAGACCCAGGCGGGGTTGGCCGGGCCGAAGGCGAACGCCATCGTCGACCGCCAGCCGGGGTCGTCTGCGGCGCAGAAGCCCCACGCGGGCGCCAGGGCCACCGGCAGGTCGTTCGCGTCGTGATACATGAGCGTGCGGCCTCCCGCATCGACGGCATAGGGCCAGGGATTCGCGTCGCACACGAACGCTGCAGCGAAGGCGTCGTCGGCGGAGCGAGCCGCGATGGAGAACTGCCCGGGGTCCACGGCGAGTGCGCCGGCTGCGGCGAGGTGCTCGAGTCGAACGGCGGTCCGCCAGCGGAGAATCTGCGACGCAGCGATGAACGGGAAGTCGGTCGGGTCGTCCGCTGCGTTCTCACCGCTGGCCAGCAGGCCCAGGCCGCCGTCGACCCTCAACTCCGACGCGGCCCACGCGCGACCCACGGCGGTCGCCCAGTCGACACCGGTCGGGAGGGCCCCCGCCGCCTCGTGAAAGTCGGCCAGTTCGAGCATCGGATAGAGCTGCTGGTCCGCCTGGAAGGCCAGGTCCTTCCGTCGCCCGTCGGCGTGATGGCTGCGTGCCCACCAGCCGTCGGGGCGGTCGCAGCGCCGCCACAGCCACCGCAGATGATCGGCGACGCGCGCGCGATCCCCGGGGCCGTCGGCCGCCAGCAGCGCCGCTGCCTGCCAATAGGCGTCACGAGTCCATGAGAGCGGGAGGATGCGATGGTCGGTGAGGATGGTCCGCTCGTCGACTCCCGTCCGCAGTGCGGTGCACCCACGCACGTAGGCGAGCGCTCCTCGCGTCAGCCGGTCGCCGGTGGCGGCCCCGACCGGCGACGGGTCCGCCTGTGCCCCAGCCCCGCCGAGCGCCACCTCGATCTCGAGCGCGAGCGCATCTCGTCGATCCGGCCAGTCGGCGCGTCCAACGAGCTCGCCACCGTCGACCTCGGTCCAGCGCACCGTCGCTCCGCGCACGGCCACGTCCGCACGGGCGGGGAGCGTCCGGGCCTCGAGATGCAGGCGACCATCATGCGAACGCCATCGCGACCTCGCGCCGGTGGGCGTCGGACGATCCGTCTCCGTGATCTCGGCCAGCGCGGGTCGATCCAGCCTCCCGCGCACCCGAATCTCCACTCGCGGCGCGGTGCCGGAGCCGGCGTCGACGTGCCAGCGCTGGAAGATCCGGTCCGCATCGGAGGCCGCCAGCATCTCCACGCGAACCCCGTGCCCGGACCAGGCCGGCGTGGCTCCGGCGTCGGAGGGCTCCAGCACGGGGCGGGCCCCGTCGATCTCCACCGTCAGAAACGCGTGGTCGAGACGGGTCATGGCGCCCCGATGCGCCCGCGTGGCCGCCGGATCGCCGCGATCGGCCTCGTCGAACGGCGGCACGGCAGAGAGCTCGACGAACCCATGGCGTTCGTGCGGCGAGCCGATGGAGAGCCATGCCCCCGATGTCGCATCGAACGACGCACAGACGCGTCCCGTGCCGGCATCGAGGGGCTTGGACGCTGCCGGCCGCACGGATCAGCCCGCCGGGGCGGAGCCGGCGTCGCGTTCGGCCGGCGTGGGCGGCCCCAGTCCGGCGCCGGGTCCGGCATCGGCGTCACCGGACAGCGCAACCTCGCGCTCGGCATCCAGCCAGCGAATGCGTTCCGGATCGATCCGCACGCCCACCTCCTGGTGCGGCTCGAATCGCTCGTCAGGGCGCGTCGTCGCCTTGAGGTGCTCGGCGCCGACCTGGAGCGTGACGAGGTTATGGGAGCCGAGTGGCTCGACGACGAGGACCCGACCCCGCAGCATGCGGTCGTCCGGTTGCGGGTGGACCTCGATGTTCTCGGCGCGGATGCCGAGCAGCACCGGGCCGCGATGGCCCTGCAGCCCATCGTCGTCCCCGAGCGGGATCTCACCTGCATCGGGCAACGCCGCTGTCGTGCCGCCCTGGCCGTCGCGCACGGTGGCCGGGAGGAAGTTCATGGGGGGATTTCCGATGAACCCGCCGACGAATCGGTCGACGGGGCCGTCGTAGATCGTCAGCGGATCGCCCACCTGTACGAGCTTGCCGCTGCGCATGACGGCGACCCGGTCGCCCATGCTCATCGCCTCCACCTGGTCATGGGTCACGTAGATTGTCGTGGAGCCGATCTCGTTGAGCAGGCGCTTCAGCTCCGCTCGTGCCTCGAGCCGGAGGAGCGCGTCGAGATTGGAGAGGGGCTCGTCCATGAGCAGCACCTGCGGCTGCATCGCCAGGGCACGAGCCACGGCGATTCGCTGGCGCTGTCCGCCGGAGGTCTGTGAAGGGAAGCGGTCGAGGAGGTTCTCGATGTGCAGCAGCTCAGCGGCGTCGCGGACATGGCGATCGATATCGGCCTTGCCGGTCTTGCGCATCCGCAGGCCGAAGGCGATGTTCTCGTAGACGG
>JAHWJN010000147.1 GCA_019348395.1 Chloroflexota bacterium | reverse complement strand
AAGCGCCGGCGCCGCATCTGTCCCGCGAGCAGGCGAAGTCCGGCGTCGTCAACGTGCGCGAACAGCGCACATCCGCGGAGACTGTCGACCGCGAGGGTCGGATCGAGCACAGGTGCATCTCCAGATCGAAGCGCGGAAATCGCCGGGCTGCTCCCCCACTCTCCCCCGCCGAGCACGCGGCGTCAAGGCTCCGAGGCACTGGCCACAGGTGGTTGGCCGGTCCGTCATCGGGTAGAATCGCCGTCCGATCGGGCGGGAGTAGCTCAGCTGGCAGAGCGCGACCTTCCCAAGGTTGAGGCCGCGGGTTCGATCCCCGTCTCCCGCTCCATCCGACCGCGACGAATGGCCCGGCTCCACGCCGGGCCATTGCCGTGGTCAGGCCTCGGGTGCCATCTGGGAAAGCAGCGCGATCCAGAGCAGGACGGCGACGATCAGGGAGAAGACTTCTGCGGTCGGCATGTCGGTGAGACGCCGGCCATCCCGACAGCGATGCACCGCAAGCGTCGAACTTCTCTACGGCCGGATGACGTACATGGCCCGCCGTCAGGCTGTCAGTCGTGCGACTCCTCGACGGTCGAATGCACGCTGAGCTCCACGTTCCCCGCCAGCGCGCGTGAGACCGGGCACCCGTGCTTCGCCTCGCCGGCGATGGCGTCGAAGCCGGCCTCGTCGAGCCCGGGCACCACCCCGACGACGTCGAGCTCCGAGCGAGTGACGGTCCACGCGTCGCCGACCTTGTCGAAGGTCACGGCCGCGGACACGTGCATGTGCTCGGGCGGCGTCCCGTTGCGAGCCAGCGCCCCGGACAGCGCCATCGCGTAGCACGACGCATGCGCCGCCGCGAGGAGCTCTTCGGGTGAGGTGCGCCCCTCCGCGTCCTCGGTCCGGGACGCCCACGAGACCGGCAGGTCGGTGAACTGCGCGCTCGTGCCGGAGCTGACGGTGCCGGAGCCCTCTGCCAGGGACCCGTTCCAGGTGACCGTTGCGGTGCGTGTGGCGGCCATCGATGCGCTCTCCTTTGCGTAGACTCGGATGGGATGGCAAGCCTACCGGAACCGCGTCCGATCATCCGCGGCGAGCACGTGTACCTGCGCGCCACGGAGCGCTCCGACCTTGCCACCTTCGTCCGCTGGTTCAACGACGCGGACGTGCTGCGCAACCTCGCCATGCGCGCACCCATGAGCCTTGCCGCGGAGGAGGGCTGGTTCGACCGCATGCTCGCCGCCCAGGGCACGACCGACTACCACTTCGTCATCTGCCTGCTGGCCGACCATCGGCCGGTCGGAACCGTCGGGCTGCACAGGGTCGACCTCGCCAACGGCAGCGCCGAGTTCGGAATTGCCATCGGGGAGAAGGACGAGTGGGGCAAGGGCTACGGCACCGATGCGCTGCGCGCCATCTGCGACTTCGGGTTCGGCGAGCTGCGGCTCGAGCGCATCGCGCTGGAGTACTACGCGGGCAACGAGCGCGGACGGCGCGCCTACGAGAAAGCCGGGTTCGTCCACGAAGCCACCCTGCGTCGAGCCCGGTTCGCCGGCGGCGACCACCTCGACGTCCACGTCATGAGCCTGTTGCGGGACGAGTGGGCGGCGCACCGGGAGGCCGGTTGAGCGGCATCCTCGGTCTCCCTGAGCGCGTGGACGCCCTGTCGGGCTCAGCCCGCACGCGCGCGGATCGACTGCTCGACGTCCGGCTGGCCGTCGGACGGACCGATCCCCCTCCCGAGCTGGAGCCGTGGCTGCGCCGCACGTTCGGGTCGCTCGAGGCCGTGCGTGAGCAGCACCTCGTGAAGGTCACCAACCTCGCGACGCTGGAGGCGACCCTCTTCGCCCCGCTGCGCGGTCGCCGGCCGCTCGACGGCAACGGCGATGCGACCGACCTCGCCACGGAGATCGCCGAGACCCTCGGCGATCCCTTCTGCCACCCCGAGAGCGGCACGCCGGCCGACACCTTCGGCCGAGTCCGCGGCGCCCACGTGGTGACGGGCGCAAACGCTGCCCTGGCCGATGCCCACCATGCCGTGCTCGTCTTCGACCGCCACGATCCCCTTGCGGTCGATGCCCGGCTCATCGCCGACGTGCTCGCCACCGGACGCGAGTGGGCGGAGCGCGCCGCGGGCGAGGATCCGGCGGCGCGCAACTACATGCTGATCTGGAACTGCCTGTGGCGCGCCGGCGGCTCGATCGTTCACGGGCATGCCCAGGCGCTGCTCGGCGCCGGCCCGCACTACGCTCGCCTCGAGCGCTGGCGACGTGACTCGGCACGGTACGCGGCCGACCACCACGCGTCACTCGCCGCTGATCTCGTCGAGCTGCATCGCGACCTCGGGCTCGCGATCGACGGCCCGGACGGCGTGACGACGCTCGCCCACGTCACCCCCGGCAAGGAGCGCGAGGTGATCGTCATGGGACCGCCCGGCAGCGACGAGCGCTCGACGGCGTTCACAACCGCGGTGAGCCGCGCGCTGCTCACGCTCGGCGACCGGCTCGGGGTGCGCTCGTTCAACTTCGCGCTCTGGCGGCCACCACTCGGGGACGCGCCCGGCTGGGATGGGTTCGGGCCGATGGTCCGGATCGTCGACCGCGGTGATCTGTCGTCGCGGGCCTCTGACATCGGCGCACTCGAGCTCTACGGCACCCCGGTGGTGGGCAGCGATCCGTACGAGGTGGCGGCAGCGCTGGTCTGACCGTCGGGTACGATGCGCCCGTGTTCGAGCTCCGCCGCGATCCGGTCACCGGCTGGTGGTCGGCCATCGTCGCGGACCGCGCCTTCGAGCGCGCCGCCTTCGAGATCCCGGCACAGCCGATCGAGGGCACCCACTGCCGCCACTGCGACGAGGCGCCCGAGAACGAGGCGCCGCATCACGTGCGCCGGATCCCCCTGCGCTCGGACGCGTTCCACCGCATCGACTCATCGAAGCGGCATGCCGCCCAGCTGTCATTGAGCGAGGTCGAGCGCGCGACGGGCTCGTGGGAGATCCTGGTCGGACCCCGGGACCACCACGAGCGACTCGCCGATGCCGCGCCGCAGCTGGCCGGCGCCCTCATGCGCAGCGCCCGCGACGCCATGCGCGCCATCGCCGCAGGGCCTCGAGACCTGGACCCGGAGGGCCGTCCGGAGCCGCTCTACATCCAGCTCGTGCAGAGCTACGGGAGACAGGCGGGCTCGCGCAGCGGGCACCTCAATCTCGAGCTGTACGCGATGCCCCAGGTTCCGCACCTCGTCGCGGAGGAGATCGGCGGCGGCGCGCGCCAGATCCAGCGCGGAGGCGATGCCATCGGTCACGAAGTTGAACGTGGTGCCGCCCTTCATCACCAGCGGCTCCCGCTTGTGGTGCGTGAGCACGAACACCGGTGCGTGGTACGGCGGATCCTCGCCCCACCAGCCCCTCCAGGCTGGGTCCCAATCGCCGCGCCCGGGACTGAACATGTTGCGGCCCATGACGTAGGCGGACGCCTCCGTGA
>JAHWJN010000146.1 GCA_019348395.1 Chloroflexota bacterium | reverse complement strand
CGCATGGAGCCGTGGCGCAGCACGCGGATACCGCCGGCGTTCGTGGCCACCATGCCGCCGATCGTCGCCGAGTCTCTTGCACCCAGGTCCACGCCGACGTCCCAGCCGGCTCTGCGGGCGGCCGCCTGCACCGCCGCCAGCGTCGCGCCGGCACCGACCGTCACCTCGCCGGCGTCGCCGTCGACGTCGCCGATCTCGTTCAGTCGGAGGAGGCTGAGCACCACCTCGCCGCCGCGCGGCACGGAGCCGCCGACGAAGCCGGTGTTGCCGCCCTGCGGCACCACGCCCGCGCGTGCCTCACCGCAGATCCGCAGGACCGCCGCCACCTCGTCGGTCGAGGCGGGGCGGACGACGGCACGGGACGGCCCACCGAACCGGCGCGTCCAGTCGGTCTCGTGGGACGCGCGCAGTTGGGGGTCGGTCAGGCAGTGCCGGTCGCCGACGATGTCGCGCAGGGCGCCCACGAACGCAGAGTCGGTCACGCCGGCCATGCTACCGGCACGCCGCTTGCCCCTGTCGCGTGCAGGAGGTGCCCCAACCACATGGAACCGCGAGACGACCGCCAGCCACTGCCGTCGGAGGACACCGGCGACCTGACCCGGGAGCCGGCCACGGGACAGACCGACGACCACCTGGTGGCGACCGAGGAGGGCGTGCCCTACGTGCCGCCGACGGATCGGGTACTCAGCGAGCCCCGTGACGACACGGCGGCGGCCGACGTCGCCGGCACGGATCCGACCGATGCCGGTGAGCTCGAGCGCGACGACATGGTCCAGCCGACGACAGGATCCGGTGAGCTGCCACGTGACGACGAGCTCGCCGCCGATGTCATCGAGGCGCTCCGCTCCTCGGACGTGGTGGCCGGCGACCGGATTCGGGTCGCGGCCGAGGGGTCGCGCGTGCTGCTTCGCGGCGAGGTGGAATCGGTCGACGTGCTCGACGAGATCCTGGGGATCGCCGGCGACGTCCCGGGTGTCGACGACGTGGTGGACGAGGTTCGGATCACCGGCGCCTGAGCCGGCGCGCCCTGGAAACTGACGAGCGGCGGGCGAGGCGGCGTCGCATCAGTCGATATATCACTACTGATATATATCCTGACGGTTCTCACGTTCCGTGGGCGCAGTGTGCCCGCGTGGACCGTTTGCATATCCATGCGCTGTCGAAGTATGCTCATGCGCTCATGTCCGCCGATCACGACCGCCCCCTGTGGGGCAGCCGCGTCCGCTCGCCACTGAAGCCTGCCGCCGCCGCGCTCTCGAGCTCCACGGCGGTCGACCGCCCGCTGGCGGCGTACGACGTGGCGGCAAGTCGCGTGCACGTGGCGGAGCTGCATCGGCTCGGGCTGCTGGCCGACGATGGTCGCGACCGCCTCGACGCCGCGCTCGCGGAGGTGGCCGAGCAGCTCGACGACGGCAGCTTCGCGTGGGACGAGGCCCACGAGGACGTCCACATGAACGTCGAGGCAGCCATTCGCGACAGGGTCGGCCCCGAGCTCGCCGGACAGCTCCAGGCGGGCCGGAGTCGCAACGACGAGATCGTCACCGACGAGCGACTGTGGCTGCTCGACGCCATGCGACAGCTCGACAATGGCCTGCATCGGCTCCAGGCGACGGTGGTGCGCCGCGCGAACGAGGAGATCGAGACGGTGCTGCCGGCGCATACGCATACGCAGCCCGCGCAGCCGATGCTCCTGTCCCACCACCTGCTTGCCCACGTCGAGGCCCTCGACCGCGACCGGGAGCGCCTGGCCGGCGCCACCGCGCGGGTGGATCGCTCCCCGGCCGGTTCGGCGGCCTCTGTCGGGAGCGGCCTGCCGCTCGACCGAGAGGCCGTCGCGACGGCGCTCGGCTTTTCCGGGGTCACCACCAACAGCCTCGACGCCGTGGCCGACCGCGACTACGCGGTCGAGGTGATCGGCGCCTGCAGCACGGCCTTCATCCACCTATCGCGCCTGGCCGCCGACTTCGTCCTGTGGTCGACGCCGTACTTCGGCTTCGTCCGGATCTCGGACGGGTACGCCACCGGCAGCTCGATGCTGCCGAACAAGCGCAATCCCGACGTGGCGGAGCTGGTTCGTGGCCGGGCGGCCCGCGCCAACGGCGCACTGGCCGGCATGCTCGGGCTGCTCACGGGCCTGCCGCTCGGCTACCACCGCGACCTCCAGGAGCTCCGGGGGCCCATGCTCGAGACGGTCGAGTCCCTGGCGCTGTGCCTGGAGGCGATCGACGGCATGGTGGCCGAGGCCACCTTCGACCCCGACCGCATGGCGGAAGCCGCATCGTCCGGTCACGCCCTGGCCACCGCCCTCGCCGAGCGGCTGCTGGCGGCCGGCGTGCCGTTCCGCGACGCCCATTGGCGCGTCGGCGAGCTGGTGACGGAGGCCGAGGTTCGTGGCTGCGACCTGTCCGAGCTGCCGGACGTCCGCCTGCGGGAGGCCCTCCCGGAGCTTGCGGACCATGAGCCGATGATCCCCAGCCTGGCCGATGCCATCGCCAACGCCGACGTGATCGGCGGAACGGCACCGGCCCGCGTGCGCCAGGCCCTGAAGATTGCAAAGGAGCGACTCGGATGACCGAGACCGTCGTACTGGCCTATTCCGGAGGACTCGACACGTCGGTGGCGGTCCCGTGGCTTCGCGAGACCCGCGGCTGCGAGGTGGTGACCCTGACCGTCGACGTCGGCGGTGGCGCGGTCCCCGACGAGATCCTGCAGCGCGCGCTGTCCGGCGGCGCGATCCGCGCCCTGGCCGTCGACGCCCGCGAGGCCTTCGTGACCGACTTCGTCTGGCCGACGCTCCAGGCCGGGGCGCTGTACCAGGGCATCTACCCGCTCGCCACCGCCATCGCCCGCCCGCTGATCGCGCGCCTGCTGGTCGAGACGGCCCACGAGGTGGACGCGACGGCCGTGGCCCACGGCTGCACCGGCAAGGGCAACGACCAGGTCCGCTTCGACGTCGCGGTCGCCGCACTCGACCCGAAGCTGCAGGTCATCGCCCCGATGCGGGTCGGCATGGGCATGAACCGCGACCAGGAGATCGCGTACGCCGCCGAGCATGGCATCGAGATCGAGGTCGGGCCGGAGTCGCCGTACAGCATCGACCTCAACCTGTGGGGCCGATCCGTCGAGGCGGGCATCCTCGAGGATCCGTGGACCGGACCGCCGGCCGACGCCTTCACCTGGACCCGCGACCCGGCCGAGGCGCCGCGCGAGGCGTCCGAGATCGTGATCGGCTTCGCCAACGGCGTGCCGACCAGCATCGACGGGGAACGCCTCAGCGGCACCGAGCTCATCGATCGGTTGAACGCACTGGCCGGCGGCTACGGCATCGGGCGGGTCGACCACGTGGAGGACCGGCTGGTGGGGATCAAGAGCCGGGAGATCTACGAGGCACCGGCGGCCGTGGTGCTCCACCAGGCCCATGGCGCGCTCGATAGCCTGACGCTGTCGCGCGAGCTGCTAGCCTTCAAGCGGGGCGTC
>JAHWJN010000145.1 GCA_019348395.1 Chloroflexota bacterium | reverse complement strand
TGATCACCACGATAGCGATGTTAGTCGGCCGGCTGGGGCCCCTGACGCTGGTGATCGCGCTGGACGCGCGGGCGCATGCTGTGTCGTATCGTCCGGCCGTCGAGTCGGTCCGGATCGGCTAGGCTCATTTGAGGCATGGCAGAGGAGGTTCGATGGCCGGCGAGCAGGTGATGGTGATCGGGCTGGGCCGTTTCGGCTCGGCGGTGGCCCGTGAGCTCGAGCGACTCGGCCACCAGGTGCTCGCCATCGACCAGAGCGAGCAGCTGGTGAACGACATCGCTCCGGACGTCACCCACGCCCTCCAGCTCGATGCGGCCGACGAGGACGCCCTGCGCTCCGCCGGCGCCGCGGACTTCGGAGCGGCGATCGTCGCCATCAGCTCGGAGGCGGAACCGTCGATTTTCGCCACCATGGTGCTCAAGCGGCTTCGCGTGCAGAACGTGATCGCCAAGGCCGGGAGCCTGCTGCACGGCGAGATCCTGTCGCGGGTGGGCGCCGATCGGGTCGTCTTTCCCGAGCGCGAGACCGGCCTCCGGCTGGCGCACTCGTTCAACGTGCCGAACGTGATCGATTATCTCGACGTGGCTCCCTCGTTCGGGATCGAGAAGATTCGGCCGCCCAAAGCGTTCATCGGCCGGACGCTCGGCGAGCTCGACCTCAAGGGCAGGCTGGGCCTGACGCCGATCGCCCTCCGACGCGGCAGCCAGGTCTTCGTCAACCCGGCGCGAGAGGAGCGCCTGGGGGAGGGCGACGAGCTGATCCTCATCGGCCGCGACGACAAGCTCCACCAGCTTCGCGGCTAGTTGTCGGGCGACACTCCGTCCCCGAGCGTGAAGCGGCGCAGCTCCTCGACGCAGGCGTCGGCGAGCCGGCGCCCCTCGTTGACGAGAAACGAGCTCATCTTCGTCGAGTCGGTGAGCAGCAGGGTGTGGCCGCGCTCGTTGCGGTCGAGCACGATCCGGTCGTCACCGTGGAAGCTGATCGCCCAGTTCGCCTGGAGCTGCACGACCTCCGCGAGTACGACCTTCTCGCTGAAGTACCAGTCGAGGTAGGTCGCGTTCAGGGCGCTGACCACGTCCCGCAGCTGGTGCGTCTCGTTGCGCCGGAGCCGCGACAGAAAATGGACCACTCGCAGCGCGGCGAAGGGATCGCCGGACCGGGCGATCTGCGGCGGGGCGAGAAGGGGATCCGGCATGCCGTCGGGAGCATCGCCGGCGAGGAGCTGCGAGGTGGACATCCGTCGGGAGTATCCCGCGCGACGAGCCGCCCGGCAAACGGCCCCTGAGGCATGGAGGAACGGTCGATCGGCCACTCTACGCGGCGGACCCGAGCCCGGATCACCCGATGCGCTGACCCTCGACCGCCGCCGGCGCTGGCACCAGCAGGCACACGTGGCCGTTCTCACCCATGGCCCCGAGCACCAGGACCTCGCTCCTGAAGCCGGCGATCCGTCGGGGCGGAAAATTCACGACGGCGACCACCTGGCGACCGACCAGCGCAGCCGGGTCGGGATAGGTGACGGTCAGCTGAGCCGAGCTCGCACGCTCGCCGATCTCGGGCCCGAAGTCGATGCGAAGCCGGTACGACGGCTTTCGAGCCTCCGGCAACGGCTCGGCGGCGACGATGCGCCCTACCCGCATGTCCACCGCGAGGAAGTCGTCGAACTCGATCATCGGTGAACGATACCGAACCGGTGGGCGGTGCGGCGCCGCACACCCATCGGTAGGACTTTCAGGTCGTTGGTGTGCAACGGCTTCCTGCGTACGGTGGGCGCCACGGCCGAGCACGTGCCCGCGCGGCCGTCCACCCCACAGGAGGCAACGTGACGTTCTGGAACTGGCGCCGCGGCCCGAGCACCTCCGCCACCCAGGGGACCGCGGCGGTGGCCGTCGCTCCCGAGCTCGCTCCGATCGAGCTGTACACGACCGATGCCCGCATCGTGGGCTGGGTGGCGTCGGGGGGACAGCGCGTCACCGACCTGCTGAACGCGAGCGGCGAACTGCGCCTGTGGCGACCGAGCCCCGGCGCGCTCGACGAGCGCAGCGGCCCTCCCGATCCCGATGCGCCGGGCGCCTCGGGCGAGTGGGAGAGCCTCTCGACCGCGCGGATCGTGCTGGCCATGCCGCCGGAGTGGCGCGCGAGCCGGCAGCTCCGCCTCCATCGGCGCCTCCGGCGCGCGGCCGTGACGGCCGGGCCCTTCAGCGTGACCGGCAACGTCCACCTGCCGCCCGGCGGTGACATCGGGCTCCACCTCGTCCGCAACCAGCGGTTCCTGCCCCTCACCGACAGCTACATCCTGCACACCGGCTCGCCGCCGTTCGAGCACGTCGTCAGCGTCGTCATCGTCAACACCGCGCACGTCACCCAGATCGTCCCGCTCGTGAGCCTCGCCTGACCGAGGCCCTCGCGACCCGCGATAATCGGCCGATGGCCGTCCTCCGCAGCGCCCACGATCCCGATTCCGACCTGGCTCGTGCCAACGCGGACGCCATGCGCGACCTCGTCGATGACCTGCGTCGACGGACGGCCCGACTGGCCGAGGGCGGGGCTGGCGGTGACCAACGCTCGATCGACCGTCACCGCGAGCGCGGCAAGCTGCCGGTCCGGGAGCGGGTCGATCGGCTGATCGATCCCGGCGCCAGCTTCCTCGAGCTGTCGGCGCTGGCGGCCACCGATCTCTACGACGGTGACGCCCCCGGGGCCGGGATCGTGACCGGCATCGGCCGGGTGGAGGGCGTCGAGTGCGTGATCGTCGCCAACGACGCGACCGTCAAGGGCGGCACGTACTACCCGATGACCGTGAAGAAGCACCTTCGGGCACAGGAGATCGCACTCGAGAACCGGCTGCCGAGCCTCTACCTCGTCGATTCGGGCGGTGCATTCCTCCCGCTCCAGGACGAGGTGTTCCCCGATCGCGACCACTTCGGGCGCATCTTCTACAACCAGGCGCGGCTGTCGTCGGCCCGCATTCCGCAGGTCGCGCTGGTGATGGGCTCCTGCACCGCCGGGGGCGCCTACGTCCCGGCGATGAGCGACGAGACCGTCATCGTCAAGGGCACCGGCACGATCTTCCTCGGCGGCCCGCCGCTGGTGCAGGCGGCGACCGGCGAGGTCGTGACCGCCGAGGAGCTCGGTGGTGCCGAGGTGCACACGGTGCAATCCGGCGTGGCGGACCACTACGCCCTCGACGACGAGCACGCGCTCGCCATCGGTCGCCAGATCGTCCGCAACCTTGCCTGGCGCAAGCCCGATCCACCGTGGGACGTCCTCGAGCCGGCCGAGCCATCGGTTCCACCCGACGAGCTCTACGGCGTCATCCCGGCCGACGCGACGATGACCGGGCGGCTCACCCTCGGCTACCGCGACGCGACGGCCGCCGGCAACTCCGTCGGCTGGCGCGCTGGCGAGGTCGTGCGCGGCCACGAGTTCCACCACTCCACCGTCACGCCGGCCGCCGGGCCCCGCCCCGCGTGGCGCTGGAACGGCACCCAGGAGGGCTTCGTCACGGACAGCGTCCAC
>JAHWJN010000144.1 GCA_019348395.1 Chloroflexota bacterium | reverse complement strand
AACAGGACCGCGAACGGCGACGACGCGAAGCCGGTGAGGGTCAGCAGGCCGCCGATGAGCGCCACGGCAGCGAGAACCTCGACGGCGCGGACGAAGCGTCCGTGTCGCCTCTCGTCGCCCAGCTCGTGGAAGAGCACCACAGCCACCACGGCGCCCGCGCCGAGCACGAAGATCGCGGCCTGGTCGCCGGCGAACGATCCGCTCATCCCGACCCCGAGCAGCACGATCGTGATCGTCAGCCACCACACGATGCGCAGGGTCTTGGCGGCCGCCTCCCGGTCCCGCTCGACAGCCCCACCGTCGCGGGGTGGAGAGGTCCGCATGGCGAGCGATGCCTCCCGAGACCGATCCGAAGCCCGGCCATCGCGGCCCGCAAGCATCATCCCGACGAGGACGAGCCCCGCCAGGAGCGCGGTGACGGCGATGAAGGTGAGCTCGATCGGCACGGAATCCTCGTCCCCCTGCGGAGTGATCGGTGATCGGTCGAGTGGCGACGGATCGGCGCGGCCAGTATGGAGGCGCCGAGAGAGATGGTGCAAACGTACTAACCCACCCGTACCACCCCAACGTGGACAGGACGCACCGGTCCGCGATTCACCGGGCTGCCGGCTGGGCCGGCCGCGGCCCGATGCTACACTCGGCGCCCTCCATGGTGGACGACGCGACGGCTTCAACGGTCGCTCCCGAGACGCGCCGGCCGTGGCTCGCCGCAGTGCTGTCCTTCGCCTTTCCGGGCCTCGGGCAGGCGTACTCCGGTCGGCCTCGCGATGCGCTCCTCTTCGCGCTGCCCGTCGTCCTCCTGGTCGCGGCGGGGATCGCCGTCATGAATGGTGTCGCCGGCGACCGCAACAGCCTCCTGTCGCCAAGCTTCCTGACTGCGGTGCTGCTCGTCAACGGCGCGTTGCTGCTGTGGCGGCTGCTCTCCATCATCCACGCCGGCCTGACGCCGACGGCGCGGGTCGTGGGTCGCCATCGTCGCGTGGCGCTGGGAACCGTGGCGGGACTGCTGCTCACGAGCATCGCGATGCACGCCTGGGTCGGGGTCGTGGTGGCGGAGCTCGAACAGACCCTGACGCAGGTCTTCGCGCCGGAGCCAGATGCGCCCGCCGTGCCCGCGTCGACCCCGGAGCCGGGTGGCGAAGAGCCGGCCCCCACGCCCACGCCCGGGCCGAACCGCTGGGCGGACACCGAGCGCATCAACGTGCTGCTCCTCGGCACCGATGCCGCACCCGGCCGGGAGGGCGCGCGGCCGGACGTGATCCTGGTGGTCAGCATCGACCCGACCGATCGCAGCGCAGTCATGATCTCGATCCCGCGCGACACCGGCTGGCTGCCACTGCCCGACGACCGGCTCTATCCCGACGGGCTCTATCCCGGCCGGGTGAACCAGATCGCCGCCGAGGCGGCACTGTCGCCGGACCGCTGGTGCCCGGACCTCGAGGACCCGGAGCCGGAGCGCTGCGGCCGCGAGGCTCTCGAGCGCTCCGTCGGGCTCTACCTCGGTCTCGAGATCCACCACTACGCGATCGTCGACATGGCCGGCTTCGCGGAGATGATCGACGCCCTCGGCGGGCTCGAGCTGTGCCTGCCGGGCCGGCTGGTCGACCGCGAGTTCGATGGCAGCCTGGAGAACCGCGGCGCCGGCGAGCCCCTCGTGCTGCCGGCCGGGTGCCATCATTACTCCGGGCTGGAGGCGCTTGCCTACGCGCGGAGCCGAAAAGGCTGGATCGAGATGGATGACGGGACGCGAGTCATCCAGACGGACTTCGACCGCAACGAGCGCCAACAGCAGGTCCTCCTGGCGCTCCGACGGGAACTGGCCGAGGCCGACACGCTGTTCGAACTGCCGGGACTCATCGGCGCCATCGGCCGGACGGTCAGCACCGACGTGCCACGCGAGCAGGCGGGCGACCTCGCCGGGCTGCTGCCGCTGGTCACCGGCCCGGACATCGAGCGCGTGGTGCTCGGCCATCCCGGCTACGTCGACCTGCCGCTGGAGCCGGAGGAGAACTACCTGCTGGTGCCCAAACGTTCGGCGGTCCGCGACGCGATGGTCGACCTCTTCGGGCGCGGCCAGCTCTCGGGCTGGTACCTGGCGACCTACGCGTCCGGGCCTCCGCCGGCCCGCGACACGGATCCTGCCGCGCCCTGACCCTCAGCGCCCGGTCAGCTGGGCCACCACCACCGCGAGGGTCGCCAGGGCGGCCGAGATGGCGGTCAGCACGAGCATCGCGTCTCGCTGTGAGAGACCGCGCCGCAGCAGCTGGTGATGGATATGACCGCGATCGGCGCGGAACACGGCGTCGCCGCGCGCCGCGCGCCGAACGATCGCCCAGATCGTGTCCAGGATGGGGACGCCCAGCGCGATCATCGGAATCCATGGCGACGCCGGGGACAGTCCGTCCTGCGTCAGCGAGATCCCGACGGCGGCGACCACGAATCCCAGGAACATCGACCCGGTGTCGCCCATGATGATCGAGGCCGGATGGAGGTTGTAGGCCAGAAACCCGAACGCCGCGCCCCCGGTGGCGGCGATGATCGGAAGCGTGGGATCCACGCCGTCGGCGGCGGCCAGCAGCCCGAAGGCGGCCAGGACGGTGAGCACCACCGCCGACGCAAGGCCGTCGAGCCCGTCGATGAGGTTCACGGCGTTGATGACCCCGACCACCCAGGCGACCGTCACCGGCAGCGACAGCCAGCCGATGTAGACGACGCCCCACGGCCCGAAGAGCGCGTCGACGCTGAGCCCGAGCCACCAGGCGAGCGTGGCCGCGGCCACCTGCAGCCCGAGCTTCACGACCGCGCGCATGCCACGCGTGTCGTCGATGACGCCCACCACCAGCAGCAGGGCGACGCCCGCGAGAATGGCCGGTGCCCGGTTCGGTCGGAGACCCTCCGTCTCGCCGAGGTTGGGCGAGACCAGGGAGGCCAGGCCAATGGCGACACCGAAGGCGATGGCCATCCCGATCCCCCCCAGTCGGGGCACAGGCACCTGGTGCACCTTCCGCCCGCCGGGATAGTCGAGAAGGCCGTAGCGGTGCGCCACCCCTCGCACCACCGGCGTGATCACCAGCCCGACGACCAGCGCGGCGGCAAAGGTGAGGGCGGTCAGCATTGGTGCGCCGATGGTAGCGTGCCGGCCGGTGGCGACGATGGTCGGGGCGGCCGGATTCGAACCGGCGGCCTCCTGCTCCCAAAGCAGGCGATCTGCCAGACTGATCTACGCCCCGATGTTTCGTGCTCAGCGAGAGCGCCTAACTCGGTACTTGACCGGTGCACAGCGCTCCGGCACATCTAATTCGGACGAGCCCACCGCCTCGAAACCGAAGGGAATCGTACCGTGTCGGCCATATCCGTGCCCACCCACGCCCCCCGCCGCGGACAGCCACTGCCCCCTCGGATGGCAAGCGGGACGAGGGGCAGGCGTACAAGGACGTCGTCGCGGATGGTATCGACGGGACGCTCGGCGCGAATGACTACGGCGTGACGGTCAGGGCGGTCACCATGCCGGCTTCGTAG
>JAHWJN010000143.1 GCA_019348395.1 Chloroflexota bacterium | reverse complement strand
TCCGATCGATCCGCGACACCGGTGACGAGCTCGCGGGCGTGCTCGAGGGCATCCCGTTCGTGGGCGAGGGAGCCGCGCTGCGCGTGCAGGGCGCCTTCGGTGGTGCCGCCGACCCGGTGATCCAGTTCGGATCGGACGTGGAGCGACTGCTGCTGATCATCGCGGCCCTGCTCGGGCTGCTCGTCGTGGCCGTGGCGGTGGTGCCGTGGGTCACGCGCTACGTGCCGTGGCGCGCGGAGCGGATCCGTCGCCTGAATGCCGGCGACCACGCCATTCGTCGTGGCCGGCTGGCGGGCACCGGAGCGGGTGAGCCGAGCGAGCTCGCGCGCATGCTCGCGTCGCGCGCACTGCATCGGCTCGACTACGATCGGCTGCTCGAGTTCACGCCGGACCCGTTCGGCGACTGGAGCGCGGGTCGGTTCGACCGCCTCGTGCAGGCGGAGTTGGAGACGGTCGGTCTGGCGCGCGCCTGACCCCGGGGTCAGCGTCGGGCCCAGGTCTCCTCTCGGGCAGCCGACGAGCGCCGAGCCCGGCGGAGCCGCGCCAGCCGGTCCACCGCTGCCTCCCGCACGCGCATGCGGGCGAACTGGACCGGCGGGCGAGTCACGTCGGCCAGGCGGCCTCGGAGCCGCTCAATCTCACGATGTGCCAGGGCCAGCTCGGCCTCCAGCTCGCGCTGACGAGTGCGCCCGAGGGCCCGATCCACCAGGGCGATAAAGTCGTCCCATCCAATGATCCGTCGAATCCGGGCCACCAGCGTGCCTGCCCGGTCGTTGCGCCAGTCTGGATGGCGTAGTTGTGCTTCCACGGTTGATCTCCGCGGGCACGCAAGACCGATGAGCGCTCGCGGGGCACGCGAGAAGTGGAGCGTCACGATAATCCCGCCTGTCAAGTGCCTCCGTGCGTGGATTTCGCCGTGAGGCCGCCCTCCCGCCGATATATCGGTCGCCACGGCGCGGATGGCCGTGCCAGGTGACGTTTCCACCCATCTATCGGGCAGCCGCGCACCGGAGCAGCCGTATTGGGGTCGTCCGGTGCACCTCAGCCCGATGTATCGGGCAATCCGCGCGGGAGCTTGGCCATCGGCGCCATCCTGCCCGATAAATGCGGCAGCACCCCGACGCTCATGCGCCGAGCAGACGTCGCACCTCCGACCGCGCGAGCTCGAGGTAGCCAGGGTCCCGGAAGAGCAGGAAGTTGAGGTCGGCGCCGACGAGGACGCCGTCGACCGCGAACGCCATCTGCCGGGCGTCGAGCTGCACGGACACCTGCCCCGAGCGCTGCGCCTCACGGACGCACTCCTCGAAGAAGCCCAGGAGCCGAGACTGGACGTCGGCCAGCGCGTCCCGCACCGGCTGACGCGCCCGTGCCGGGTCGATGGTGGAGGCGATGAAGAAGCAGCCGCCTGGGAACGGACCGTCCCTGATGTAGTCGAGGAAGAGGTCGCAGAATCGAATGAGCCGGTCCCTCCCCGGTGCGCTCTCCATGGCCGGGATCACGAGGTCGCGCGTGTAGATCTCGTCGGCGGTGCGGATGGCCGCGACCTGGAGCGCCTCCTTGGAGCGGAAGTGCGCGTACAGGCCGCTCTTGCTGATGTTCAGGTGATCGGCCAGGCGGCCGATCGAGAGCCCCTCGAGGCCCTCCACGCTCGCCAGGCGTGCGGCGGCGTCGAGGATGGCGCGGCGGGTCCGGTCGCCGCGGAGGCGGCGTCCATCGGACGGTGCGGACTCAGCAATGGCCATGGTCTTGACAAGATAGCACGATCGGTCGGTAAACTATCGGCACGACCGTTCGGTCATCTGTCACGAGCAGGAGACAGTCTGATGTCCATGACGATCGACGAATCCGGCCTCCGGGCGTTGAAGGAGCAGGCGCGCCGGACGTGGGCGGCCGGTGATTACGACGCAGTGGCGGCCGGGATCTGGGAGGTGGGCGAGCGCATCGTGCGGCGCGTGGGGGTTCGCCCCGATGACTGCGTCCTCGACGTGGCGGCCGGTACCGGCAATGCGGCCATCCGGGCGGCAGCGGCCGGGGCGACCGTGACGGCGCTCGACCTGACGCCCGAGCTCTTCCCCGCGGGACGTCGCCGCGCACAGGAGGCCGGCGTCGAGCTGCAGTGGGTGGAGGGGGATGCCGAAGCCCTGCCGTTCGACGATGAGAGCTTCGATGTCGTGATCTCCACCTTCGGCGTGATGTTCGCCCCCCGGCATGAGGTCGCGGCCGGCGAGATGGCGCGCGTCCTGCGGCCCGGCGGGCGCATCGGCCTCGCCACCTGGGTTCCCGATGGCACCATCGCGCAGCTGTTCAGGACGGTCGCCGCCGAGCTGCCGCCGCCGCCGCCGTTCGCCCAGCCGCCACTGGCCTGGGGCGACCTCGCACACGTGACCGCGCTCTTCGCCGGGACGGGCATCGAACCGACCGCCGAGCGCGATGCGCTGCCGATCGACCCCGACGTCGCCATCGAGGAGGCGACGGACTTCTACATCAACGCCTTCGGTCCGCTGGTCATGGCGCGCCGGACGCTCAGCGAGCAGGGCCGATGGGACCAGCTCGCCGCGCGCCTTGCCGCCGTGATCGAACGCATGCTGCGCGAGCCTGCCGAGTTTCTGGCGGTGACCGGCACCAAGCGGTGAGGGAAGTCCCGATGGCGGGCGGCGCCGATCACGTGCGCATGCTCGCCGCCGATAGATCGGGCACGCGTGCACCCGAAGGCGGGGCCGGTGACATTTTCACCGATAGATCGGGCAACCGTGGACAGGAGCGGCTGTATCGGGACCCCGGGTGAAGCCCTGCCCGATATATCGGGCAATCCGCGCGGGAGCTCGGCCATCGGCGTCATCCCGCCCGATATATGCGCCACCCACCCCGGCGAGGTGGGTCCGGTTCAGACCGCCTCGCGGCGGGCGGCCTCGAAGCGGGGAATCGCCATCTCGACCATGTCGTCGGAAGCGGTCAGGCTGACGCGGAACCAGCCGGGCACCTCCACGATGCTCCCCGGCAGGACCAGCACTCGGTGCCGGGCAAGGAGGTCCGTGAAGGCGGCATCGTCCTCGATCGGCGCGCGGACCATGGTGTAGAAGGTTCCCTCCGGCATGGTGGCCTCGTACCCGAGCTCGCGCAGGGCCGGCACGAGCCGATCCCGCCGCCGCCCGAGCGCCTCGAGGTCGATCGTCACGTGCTCGATCTCCTCGAGCGCGTCCTCGGGGAGGACGAGGTCCGCGGACTGCACCGAGGTCACCGCGTTGGTCTCCGGGTCGAAGCGGGTGTGCTCGGGCGGGCTGACGATGAGCGCCTTGGCGACGCGCCCGCGTGGGCGGCGGAGCAGCCGGACGGCGACGGCGAGGTGGACCATCGGCAGGGGCATCGGCTGTCCTCCATGACGATGCCGGGTGGGTCGCCCGCCGCGGCGCTCGATCGCGGGGACATGGCCGCCACCCGGGCCTACTCGGCCGATTCCCTGGACATCCTCCGGGCGATGGCCCCGACCCCATCGTCCACGTTGGCGATCGAGGAATTGAAGCG
>JAHWJN010000142.1 GCA_019348395.1 Chloroflexota bacterium | reverse complement strand
GGGGCGCCCGCATGCTCGAGGCACCGAAGGTCGTGCGGGTCAATGCCCTGGCGGACTCGGCGGTCACCCTCAAGGTCCTCGGACAGGTGCGTGCGGCCGAACAGTGGTCCGTGGCAGGCGAGCTCCGGAAGCGGATCCTCGTCGCCTTCGGGCGCGACGGCATCGAGATCCCGTTCCCCCACCGCGTCGTGGTCAACCGCGCAGGCCGCGCGGCGTCCGAGCCCGATGCCGTCACGGGGGCGGTGGCGGACGACTGACCGGCGGCCCTACGCGCGCCGAATCCCTCGCTGCTCCGCGACGAACTCCAGGAATCCGATCTCGCCCGGTGACTCGCCCGCGGCGGTCAACAGGGTCGCCGCATCGGCCTGCTGTTGGGTGCCGTGCATGACGATGTGCATGACGAAGTACCACAGCGGCAGCGCATGACCGGTGAGCGCCGGACGGACCTCGGTGGCCAGATCCTCGTCGGACAGCGACGCGACCCAGTCACGGAGCTCGCGCTCTTCCGCGTCCCAGCGGGCGCGGAGCGTCGCGACGTCCGGGAAGTCCTCGGGCTCGAGCTCCTCGGCCGACCCCCACTCCTCCTCGGGCCGTCCCTCCAGGACGAGGCGCCAGCTCCATTCGACATCGAGCTCGTGGACGAGCGTGGCGCGGAGGTCGCGAACGGTGTCGCTCGAGGTGGACGCGAACGCGTGAGTAGGGAGCCGGGCGGCCGCGTCGAGCAGGCGGCGGTTCGCCCAGAACAGGTACTCGACGAACTGGCGGAGCTCGGCGCTGCCCATCGTCGAGGGTCCGGTCAGGCGGACTCTTCCTCCGCCTCGGCGTCGGCCGCCTGACTGCGAGCGCCCCGTCCGCGACGACGCGGCTCGGACTCGTCGTTCTCGGTGACGAGCATCGGCGGCTGACCATGCTCGATCGTCTCGCCGGTGATCACCACCTTCGTCACGTCGCTGCGCTCGGGGATGTCGTACATCACGTCGAGCAGCGCCTCCTCGACGATGGTGCGCAGGGCGCGCGCGCCCGTCTTGCGATGGATCGCGAGCCTGGCGGTCGCCTCGAGCGCATCGGGCGTGAAGACGAGCTCCACCTTGTCGAGGCTGAGGAACTTCGTGAACTGCCGCGTGACCGCGTTCTTCGGCTCGGTCAGGACCTTGACGAGGTCCTCCTGCGCCAACGCGGCCAGGCTGACCACGACCGGGAGGCGGCCGACGAACTCGGGGATGAGCCCGAACTTGAGCAGGTCCTCGGGCATGAGCTTGTCGAAGAGGGCCTGCCGGCGCTCGTCCTTCGAGTGCTGCGCCTGCGAGCCGAAGCCGATCTGCCGCCGCCCAATGCGTGCCTCGATGATCTTCTCGAGCCCCTCGAAGGCCCCCCCGACGATGAACAGGATGTTCGTCGTGTCGATCTGGATGAAGTCCTGGTGCGGGTGCTTGCGGCCTCCCTGGGGCGGGACGTTGGCGACGGTCCCCTCCAGGATCTTCAGAAGCGCCTGCTGAACTCCCTCACCCGACACGTCGCGCGTGATCGACGGGTTGTCGGTCTTGCGCGCGATCTTGTCGATCTCGTCGATGTAGATGATGCCGCGCTGCGCGCGCTGGACGTCGAAGTCGGCGGACTGGATGAGGCGCAGCAGGATGTTCTCGACGTCCTCTCCGACGTATCCGGCCTCGGTCAGGCTCGTCGCATCGGCGATGCAGAACGGCACGTCGAGGACCTTGGCCAGCGTCTGGGCGAGCAGCGTCTTGCCCGATCCGGTCGGCCCCACGAGCAAAACGTTCGACTTGCCGAGCTCCACGTCGTCGACGCTGTGCCCGGCATTCACCCGCTTGTAGTGGTTGTAGACGGCGACCGACAGAACCTTCTTGGCCTGCTCCTGGCTGATGACGTAGCCGTCGAGCTGCTCCTTGATCTTCCGAGGGCTCGGCAGTGCCATCTGCTGCGACTTCGCGCCACTGCGCGGCGCCTCGAGCATCTCCTCTTCGATGATCTCCTGGCAGAGGTTGATGCACTCGTCGCAGATGTAGACGCCCTGGCCCGCAATGAGCTTGCGAACCTGCTCCTGGCTCTTGCCGCAGAAGCTGCACCGGTACGGGACCTTCGACTTCGTCGTCATCGGACGCCTAGGGTAGCACGGGGTCGCGAGGGCTCCCCCGTCTCCGATTGGTCGTAGGCTGCCCCCATGTCGTCGCTCCGATTCGGTCGTGTCGAGTCCCCCATCGGGCCCATTTGGGTCGGGGAGACCGATGCCGGCGTCGCCGCCTGCTCCCGAGCCGACTCGCCGGAGCCGATGCTGGCCGGCCTGAGCCGGCGGTTTCCCGGCGTCGAGCCGGTGGCCGCGGACGTCGGCGCCGCGTGGGCGAAGGAAGGATCGCGGGCGCCGCTCGACCTGCGCGGGTTCTCGGCCTTCGATGCCGCAGTCTACCGGGCGGTGGCGGCCATCCCGGCCGGTGAGACGCTCACCTATGGCGACGTCGCCGCCCTGGTCGGGGCGCCCGGTGCCGGCCGCGCCGCCGGCGGCGCCATGGCGCGCTGCCCGCTGTTTCCCGCCGTGCCGTGCCATCGGGTCGTTCGCGCGTCGGACGGTTGGTCCGGCTGGGGCGGCGACGTCGGGCTCAAGCGGCGCCTCCTTGCCGCCGAGCGCCGCTAGCCCGCAAGGTCCTCGACGAGCAGCGCGGTGGCCGCCGAGATCCGGGCAAGCGTGTCGTAGTCGAGGGTGTCGGGGGTGTCGGATGGCTGGTGGTAGTGCGGGTTGCGGAAGTTCCCGGTGTTCGTCACCTGGATGGCGCGGAGGCCGGCCCGCCAGAAGTTCACGTGGTCGCTGCGCGCGAAGTTCCTCGCCATGGGGTGGAGGGCCAGCGCCGGCCCGATCGCAGGCAGGTCGAGCGGATCGCGCAGGCTGACGACGCGCTCCTGGCCGATGGTGGCGGCCAGACAGCGGCTCCAGCGCCTCACGAGGTCCGTCGAGCGTCGCCGGTAGATGGCGACGACCGTGTCCGCGCGCTCGTGGCGCTCCCGGATCCGCGCCGCCTGCCCCGGATACAGCCTCTCGATGGCCGACGGCACCGGCGAGGTGCCGGGCCGCGCGTCCATGAAGCCGATCGGGTCGAAGACGACGCCGGCGCGGACGTCGTACGTGGCGCGCAGCCAGCGGACGAGCGGCCGGGAGCCGAGGAGGCCGATCTCCTCGAAGTCCGGTGCCGCCAGGATGAGCGTCCGCCGAAAGCGGTGATCCCCCAACTGGGCGGCCAGCTCCATGAGCATCGCGAGCGCGGCACCGTTGTCGTCGGCCCCCGGGGAGCCGAGCACCGTGTCGTGGTGCGCGGCCAGGACGATGGCCTCGTCCGTCTCACCCTGGGCGATGGCCACCAGGTTCGTGCCGGCCAGGTCCCTGTAGGTGTGCCACCGCGGGGCGCGTCCTCCCGGCCGCACGCCAGGCGGGACATGGTCCAGCGTCCCCGTCACGCGCCGCCATCGGATGCGCTGCTGTCCCACCCGCCAGCGAGCCGCGCGCCACGCATCGGTGACGAGCTCGTCGGTGGCCGCCATC
>JAHWJN010000141.1 GCA_019348395.1 Chloroflexota bacterium | reverse complement strand
TCGGCCGCGGACCCGGCGCGCTCGGCCCGCGCCAGCACGCTGGCACCGTGGGCGGGCAATCCCTCCCCGCGGGCGATGGCATCGACGGTCGCCGCGATGCCGGCGACGCCCGCCGGCGTGAGCCGTTGGACCTCGATCCACCGTCCGAACGCATCGACGCCGACGCCGCCCCAGGCCCGCGCGGCCCCACCGGTGGGCAGCACGTGGTTCGTGCCGGTCGCGTAGTCCCCCGCGGCGATCGGCGACCAGGCACCGATGAACAGCGCCCCGGCATTGCGCACGCGTGCGGCCCGCGCCTCGGCATCAGCGCACTGCAGGCTGACATGCTCGGCGGCCACCGCGTCCACGACCTCGAGGCCGGCGTCGAGATCGGCGACCAGGACAGCGGCGCCGTGGCGTTCGACCGTGGCGAGCGCCCGCTCCCCGGTGGCGAGCGTCGCGGCCAGCGCCGGGAGCCGTGCCGCCACCGCATCGAGCAGCGCCGGGGCATCGCTCACCACGATCGCCACCGAGTCCGGTCCGTGCTCGGCCTGGGCAAGCAGATCCAGTGCGACCAGGTCGGGGTCGGCATCGGCATCGGCCAGGATGACGCACTCCGAGGGCCCGGCCGGCATGTCGATCGCCACCCGGCTGCTCACGGCCCGCTTGGCCGCGGTGACCCAGGCGTTTCCCGCACCGAAGATCTTGTCGACCGCCGGAACCGATGCGGTGCCGTAGGCAAGCGCGGCCACCGCCTGCGCGCCACCGGCCCGCAGGATGCGCCGGACGCCGGCGATTCGCGCCGCGGCCACGATTGCCGGATGGACGCTGCCGTCGGGGTTCGGCGGCGTCGCCAGGACGACCTCGTCGACGCCGGCCAGTGCGGCCGGAATGCCGAGCATCAGCACGCTGCTCGGGTAGGCCGCGCGCCCGCCCGGAACGTAGGCGCCGATGCGCTCGAGTGGCTGCCAGCGCCGCCAGGCGGTGACTCCCGGCGCGGTGCGCACGCGTCGATCGCCGCGCAGCGAGTCACGCTGGTCGGCGTGGTAGCGGCGAATCGCGTCGGCCGCCCGCGACAACGCGGTCTGGAGCTCCGACGTGACGCTGCCATCCGCGGACTCGACGTCGAGCCAGGGATCCTCGAAGTCAGCGCCGTCGAAGCGCGCCGTCAGCTCGCGAAGCGCCGCGTCGCCGCGCGTTCGCACGTCGGTCAGGATGGCGTCGACATCGGCCTCCGGCTCCGGAGGGCGCAGGCCGTCCAGCCAGGCTCGGCGTCCGGCCCCGTCCAGCGACGACCAGTCGAGGCGCCGCGGGATCGTCATCGCATCACCTTCTCGATGGGCACCACCAGGATGTCGCGGGCCCCGGCGGCCTTGAGCGCCGGCACGATGCGCCACAGCTGGCTGCGCTCGACCACCGAGTGGACCGCGATCTGGGTCGGATCGGCGAGCGGCATGACCGTCGGGCCCGAGAGGCCCGGGATGATCTCGCGAATCCGGGCAAGGGAATCCGCCGGAGCATTCATCATCATGTACTCGCGGCCGCGGGCATCGAGCACGCTGCGCAGCATGTCGACCAGGGGTGGCACGCGGTCGTCCGATGCGGCTCCTCCCCGCCCGATCAGCACGGCCTCGGAGGCGAGCAGCGTCGCGATCGCGCGGAGGCCGTTCATGCGCAGGGTGCTGCCGGTGGCAACCAGGTCGACCACGGCATCGGCGACGCCGAGCTGGGGCGTGACCTCCACCGCGCCGCGGACCTCGACCACCTGCGCCTCGACCCCCTCCCCTTCGAGGTAGCGCGCCGTCACGCGCGGAAACGACGTGGCGATCCTCCGGCCCGCGAGGTCGGCGACGGTGGCGACGTCACCCTCACGCGGCACCGCGAGGACGAGCGAGCAGGCACCGAATCCGAGGGGCAGGACCGGCTCGAGGTCTCCGCCGTGCTCGGCGACCAGGTCCGCACCGGTGACCCCGAGCTCGACGAGCCCGTCGGCCACGTACTCGGCGATGTCCTCGGTCCGCACGAACAGCAGCTCGAGATCGGCGTTCGCCACCCCCGCCGTGAGACGGCGCGCGGAGAGCTCGAAGTCGAGGCCCGCCGCGCGCAGCAGCTCGACCGCCGGCTCGGCGAGTCGGCCCTTGTTCGGGAGCGCCAGGCGCAGCGCGCTCACCGGCGGCCACTCCGGGGTGCCGTCCCCGCCCCTCGGTCGAGGACGAGGCGGTAGCCGTCCCGCCCGTAGCGAAGCCACTGGTTGACGCGGCTGATGGTGGCGCTCGACGCGCCGGTGCGCTCGCTGATCTCGTGGTAGCTGACGCCCTGGTCGAGCAGGCCGGCCACCTCCCAGCGCGCCGTGAACTCCCGCAGCTCGTTCACGGTGCACAGGTCACGGAGGAAGCGGAGCGCCTCGTCGGCATCACGCAGCGACGCCACCGCGGCGGCAAGCTCGCGCGTCGACTCGGTGATCCAGCGGTCCTCGCCGCTCGGCTCGTTCATTGCTTTATCACGCTAAAGCACGAGAGCGTCACTGTCAAACGGCGTGGTGCTGCGATGATGAGACGGCGTCACCGCCTCGCCGGCGGCCCGTGCGTCAGCGCGGAAGGCGGTCCAAATCGGAAACCAGCAGCGGTGGCTCCACCAGGGTGCCGTCGTCGAGGCGGACGGTGAAGAGCCGGCTGATCGGCAGGTGGGGGGATGCGACGCCTGGTGTGGGCGGAACCACGTCGATCCGAACGATCTCCCCCGTCGCGCCGTCGAACGACGTGTGAGGTCGGTGGATGTGGACGCGGTCCCCGACGTCGAACATGGCGCGATCGTACCGCGGTGCTACGTGGGATGCGCCCGGGCGACCCTATGGATTCCTCAGGAGGCGCGGTGCTCCTCGGCACTGGACGCAGCTTCGGCGGCCACGGGCCAGCGCAGGACGAACGTTGCTGCGGGCCGCCGCGACGCCAGCTGCACGGACCCGCCCATCGCCGCCATGGTGGCGTGGACGAGGTACAGCCCCAGGCCCAGCCCCCGACCGACAGTGACCCGGTCGCGGAAGAGCCGGTCGGCCACGTCGTCGGCGACCCCCGGGCCCTCGTCGCGCACGGTGACGGTCACCTGGCCGGAATCGGTCTGGATCTCGACGTGAATCGGCGTGCCCGGCGTCGAGTACCGGTCGGCATTGGTCAGCAGGTTCGTGATCGCCTGCTCGCTGAGCCGCCGGTCGCCGACCACCCGTACCCCGGGGGCAAGCGATACGCGGACCTCCCGCTCGGAGCCGCGCGTCCGCAGGCGCTCGATGGCCGCGCCGAGCGCCGGCGACAGGTCGAACGGCTCTCGGGCCGCCTCGATCCGGCCGGAGTCGGCGCGCGAGTAGAGCTCGAGGCGCTCGAGGATGGCGATGGCGGCGTCGACCGACTCGAGGGCACGTCCGGCGTGCGACGTCGCGCGCTCGGGCAGGTCGGGGTCGCGCTGGGCCAGCTCGATGCGGGCCTTGGCCACCGCCAGTGGGTTGCGCAGCTCGTGCGCCACGAAGCTGGCGAAGCGCGACAGCCGGCGGCGCTGGTCCTCCTCCTTGCCGACATCGCGCA
>JAHWJN010000140.1 GCA_019348395.1 Chloroflexota bacterium | reverse complement strand
TGGACGCACGGCTCCGCCGAGCAGCGCCGGGAGTGGTTCACCCGCGGCCTGGAGGAGGCCGATCCGAACGCCTGCGACACGTTCGAGGCCGACATCTGAGGGTTGAGCGCGGGCCCCGCGCATGTGAGACTGGCGCACCCATATCGGAGACGCCCGCCCGATGACGGACAACGGACACCCGCGCGCCACCGATCGCGTGCGTCCGGACGCGCGCTTCGACGCCTCTCCGTTTTCGCCGATCGGCGAGTACGCCTTCC
The DNA here is from genome assembly GCA_019348395.1 of Chloroflexota bacterium. Lineage (GTDB taxonomy): Bacteria > Chloroflexota > Limnocylindria > QHBO01 > QHBO01 > JACDBZ01. Next base: position 3,322 of record JAHWJN010000140.1, on the reverse strand, counting down.
TCTCCGACTGCGAGACCACCGCGCTCATCGCGCCGTCGGGCAACGTGGAGTGGCTGTGCCTGCCGCGCATGGACTCGCCCAGCGTCTTCGGCTCGATCCTCGATCGCGACGCCGGCGGCTTCCGTCTCGGGCCGTCGGACATCATGGTCCCGGCCGCGCGGCGGTACCTCCCCGGCACGATGGTGCTGGAGACGAGCTGGGGCTCGCCGAACGGTTGGATCATCGTGCGGGACGTGCTGCTCATCGGTCCGTGGCGGCACACCGAGGAGCGCTCGAAGACCCAGCGGCGACCCCCGACCGATTACGACGCCAGCCATGTCCTGCTGCGGATGGTCCGCTGCGTGAACGGTGAGATGCAGCTGGCGCTGGACTGCGAACCGGTCTTCGACTACGGCCGCCACTTCGGCCGCTGGGCCTACACCGAGGAGGGGTACCACCAGGGCATCTGCCGGTCCGAGGAGAGCGACGTCGAGCTGGTCCTGAGCAGCGACATGAACATCGGCTTCGAGCGCCAGCGCGCCATGGCCCGCACCCTGATCAAGGAGGGCGAGACCCGGTTCGTGGCGCTGTCCTGGAACCGCGCGGCGCCTCCGCGCACGACCCAGGACGCCTACGACAAGCTCGTCTGGACCGCCCACCACTGGCAGCACTGGCTGGCGCGCGGCACGTTCCCGGACCACCCGTGGCGCTCGTACCTGGAGCGATCGGCCCTGACGCTCAAGGGCCTGACCTACGCACCTTCGGGTGCCGTGGTGGCGGCGCCGACCACCTCGCTGCCCGAGACTCCGGGCGGCGAGCGCAACTGGGACTACCGCTACAGCTGGATCCGCGACTCGACCTTCGCGCTGTGGGGCCTCTACACGCTCGGCTTCGACTGGGAGGCCAGCGACTACCTCTCGTTCATCGCCGACGTCGCCGAGCGGGACGACACGCTCCAGATCATGTACGGCATCGACGGCGAGCGGGCGCTCGAGGAACAGGTCCTCGACCACCTCTCCGGCTACGAGGGAGCCCGCCCGGTCCGCATCGGCAACGCCGCCTACGGACAGCGCCAGCACGACATGTGGGGCGCGGTCCTCGACTCGGTCTACCTCCACACCCGCTCGCGCGACCATCTCGACGAGCGCATCTGGCCGATCCTCGCGCGGCAGGTCGAGGCCGCACTCGAGGCATGGCGCGAACCGGATCGGGGTATCTGGGAGGTGCGAGGGGACCCCCAGCACTTCACCAGCTCGAAGGTGATGTGCTGGGTGGCCGCCGACCGGGGAGCGCGCCTGGCCCGGCTGCGAGACGATCACGAGCGCGCCGAGCGCTGGCAGGCGGCCGCCGACGAGATCCACGCCGACATCTGCGCCAACGCCCTCGACGACCGCGGCGTCTTCACCCAGCACTACGACACCGATGCGCTCGACGCCTCGGTGCTGCTCATGCCCCTGGTCCGCTTCCTGCCGCCGGACGACGACCGGATCCGCCGCACCGTGCTGGCCATCGCCGACGAGCTGACCGACGACGGCCTCGTCCTGCGCTACCGCGTCGACCAGACCGACGACGGCCTGTCCGGGGAGGAAGGCACCTTCACGATCTGCTCGTTCTGGCTCGTGTCGGCCCTGGTCGAGATCGGCGAGGTGGATCGGGCCCGCAAGCTGTGCGAGAAGCTGCTCTCGTACTCTTCGAGCCTCGGCCTCTACGGCGAGGAGCTCGATCCGGACACCGGGCGCCACCTCGGCAACTTCCCGCAGGCGTTCACTCACCTGGCGCTCATCAACGCGCTGATGCACCTCATCCACGCCGACACGGTCCGTCGCGGCGGACCGGCCTCGCTGTCACCGCGGACCCCGACCAAGACCGCCGGCAGCAGCGACGGCCGCCGCCGATCGGCCCGCACTCGAAGCTGAGCCGGGGCGCAGCGCCGCCGGGGCAGCGACAATGCGCCGATGACCCACCCCTTCCGTTTCCTGGCGGATGCCCGCGCCATCGCGAGCCTTGCAGAGTTGCGCGAGACCGCCCGTCACGCGGAGTCGGTGGGCATCGACACGCTCGTCATCCCGGACCATCTCCTCGGCCAGCTCGCGCCGGTGCCCGCCATGACGGCCATCGCCGCGGTCAGCGATCGGCTGCGCGTCGGAGCATTCGTGCTCAACAACGACCTGCGACACCCCGCAGTGCTCGCACAGGACCTCGCCTCGATCGATGTGCTTTCCGGCGGACGGCTCGACGTGGCCATCGGGGCGGGCTGGAACCGGGCCGAGTACGAGGCAATCGGCCTGCCATTCGACCGGACGCCGATCCGCCAGTCACGGCTGGCCGAGGCGGTCGCGGTCCTGAAGGGCTGCTTCGCCGACGGGCCGTTCAGCTTCGCCGGCGAGCACTACACGATCACGGCCTACGACGCCCGGCCCACTCCCGTCCAGCGACCACATCCTCCAATCCTCATCGGCGGTGGGGGGCGACGGACGCTCGAGCTGGCGGCGCGGGAGGCGGACATCGTGGGCCTCGCGCCGCGCATCCTCCCCGGCGGCGTCCCCGATCTCCCATCGATCAGCTTCGCAGCCACCCGCGAGAAGATCGACTGGGTCCGCGAGGCGGCCGGCCACCGATTCGGCGAGCTCGAGCTGAACATCTATCCGTCGTTGATTCCGCTCGAGGTCACGCGCGAGCCGATGCGGGCGCTCCGATCAGCGGCCGAGCGCCTGTCCGGGCGGATCGGGGTGGAGGTCACGCCCGAGGCGCTCCGCGACTCGCCGCACGTGTTCGTCGACTCGGTTGATGGCTTCGTCGAGCTATTCGGGCGCCTGCGCGACGAGCTCGGCATCAGCTCGATCATGGTCGGTGCCGTCGGCGAGCTCGACCCGGTCGTGGAGCGCCTGGCCGGCACGTGACGTGGACGGCATGGCGCTTGGCTCGAGTCATGCAGTACCCGGCGGGCGAAAGGAGGGTGCTGATGGACCTGCTCTGGATCATCATCATCGTGCTCGTCGTCCTGGCGCTGCTCGGCTACTTCGGCTGGGGACGCCGGCGCGGCGTCTAGCACCGAAACCCAGGCCATGCGGGCGGCGCCACAGCGCCGCCCGTTTTCCCGTGTCAGTCGGACAGGGCGCGCAGCTCGGCGTACAGATCCGTTTTGGCCTCGAAGCCGATGCCGGGCAGATCCGGCAGGCTGACGTGGCCCTCGACCACCTCGACCCCGTCGGGGAAGCCGCCGAACGGCTGGAACAGGTCGGGGTACGACTCGTTCCCGCCCAGCCGCAGGCCTGCCGCGATGTTCAGTGCCATCTGGTGCCCGCCGTGCGGGATGCAGCGGCCCGCTGACCACCCATGCTCG
>JAHWJN010000013.1 GCA_019348395.1 Chloroflexota bacterium | reverse complement strand
GATCGGACGCGAGCGCGGCGCCTGGGCGGTCATGCACCGAGCATGCGAAGCACGAGTGCCGTGCTCAATGGGACCGATGGGCCATGGTTCACCGCGTCGCCTGGTACCGATGGGAGGGCCCATGAGCCCTTCTCCCGGCGGTTCAGCGCAGGGCGCGCGTGCTGTCAGACCACGCGGACGACCTGCGCCGCGTTGCCCCACAGGCGCTCGAGCCCGTAGTACTCGCGCTCCTCGGGCGCGAAGACGTGAACGATCACCGCTCCATAGTCGAGGAGGACCCAGCGGGCGCTGCTGACGCCCTCGGTGCCGATCGGCCGGATCCCGTCGTCGCGCAACTCGTCGACGATGGCGCCGGCCAGGGCCTGGACCTGCCGGTCACTCCGACCGGAGCAGATGACGAAGAAGTCGGCCATGGTCGTCAGCTCCGCGGTGCGCAGCATGACGATGTCGTTGCCCTTCTTGTCGGAGGCGATCTCGACGATCCGATGCGCCAGCTCGGCGGCCTCGGTCGGGATCTCCACGCGGTCCGGTTCGGTCAGGATCGGGTCCTCTTCAGCCACGGCGGTAGAGCCTGCGCTCCGAGATGAGCTCCTCGACGCCGCGCGGCACAAGGTAGCGGATGGCGTGGCCGCCCGCCACCCGGCGCCTGATCTCCGAGCTGCTCACGTCGAGCGACGGCCCCGACAGGAGGTGAATCCGCGATGCGTCCAGGCCGAAGCGGGCCTCGAGCGCCGCGCGGCCCGGCAGCGACGCCCCAGGGCGAGGCCCGACGATCCATTCGATCCGTTCGAGGAGCCGGTCCGGCTCGCGCCAGCTGTCGATCTGTTCCAGCGAGTCGGCGGCCATGACGAGGAAGAGCTTCGCCTCCGACCCGTGGAGGTCCTCGAGCTCCGCGACGCTGTCGACGGTGTACGACGGGCCGGGCCGCTCCATCTCGATGACCGTCAGGTCGAACAGCGGATCGGCGGCGATGGCCAGGCGCGTCATCAGCAGGCGATCCGTGGCCCGCGACACCGTCCCCTCCGGCTTGTGCGGGGGCTGGGCGGCGGGCATGAACAGCACGCGGTGGAGTCCCATCGCGTCGGCTGCCAGCGTTGCGAGCCACAGGTGTCCCACGTGCGGAGGGTCGAAGGTGCCGCCGAGCACGCCGATTCGGCGCGGCGCCTCGCGACGATCGGCCTCCGTGGCGGTGAGGCGGTTGGGGAGCGCCTCGACCTCGGGCATCAGTCCTCGCCCCACTCGAGCTCGGTCTCGCCGATGCGGACGGTCGTTCCCGGCCCTGCACCTCGCCGGCGCAGCTCGACGTCGATCCCCTGCCGCTCGAGGAGCCGCCAGAACCGGTCGCGCGATTCATCGTTCTCGAAGTCGGTCCGCGCTGCCGCGGTCTCGATGCGCCGGCCCTGCACCCGGAACCCGTCGCCCTCCGGAACGACCTGCCAGCCCTCCGCCAGCGGATCGAAGCGGTGGATCCGCATCTCCTCCGGGCCCGGCTCGTCCGCCGCGCGCGCCTCCGCCTCGTCGAGCGCGGTGGCCAGCCGGCGACGCAGCTCGTCCAGGCCCGTGCCGTCGTGCGCGCTGACGCCGATCGGCTCCGGGCCGTCGCGGCGCAGTTCGTCGCGGACCTGGCGCCATCGGTCGCGCACCTCGGCCAGGTCGAGCTTGGTGATGACGAGGGGCATCGGCCGCTCCACCAGCGCGACGTCATGAAGCCGCAGCTCGTCCTCGACGGCGCGCCACTCGGCGACGGGATCCTGCGCGGCCCCGTCGACCACGCCAACGAGCACGCGCGTGCGCTCCACGTGACGCAGGAAGTGGTGGCCGAGCCCTCGACCCTCGCTCGCCCCCTCGATCAGGCCGGGGACGTCCGCGATGACCGCGGTTCGCTCCTCGCCCAGGGCGATCACCCCGAGGTTCGGCGTGACGGTGGTGAACGGGTAGGCCCCGACCGCGGGACGTGCCTCCGTCAGCGCTGCCAGCAGCGTCGACTTGCCCGCGTTCGGTGCGCCCACAAGGCCGATGTCGGCGATGAGCTTGAGCTCCAGCTCGATCCAGCCCTCGTCGCCCGGCGTGCCCTTCTCGGCGTGCTTGGGGGCTCGGTGCGTGGCGGTCGCGAAGTGGACATTGCCCCGACCGCCGCGACCCCCGCGCGCGACCACGAGGCGCGCATCCGCCTCGAGCAGCTCGCCGATCCATGCGCCGTCCGGATGCGAGCGCACGACCGTTCCCGGAGGCACGCGGACCACGAGGTCGCCGCCGTTGCGCCCGTGCGCCTTGCGGCTCATGCCCCGCCCCCCGTCTCCGGCTCGGAAGTGGCGCGTGCGCTTGAAGTCCCCGAGCGTGGTCATGCCCGGCTCGACGACGAGGATCACATCGCCCCCCGCGCCGCCATCGCCGCCGTCCGGCCCGCCCCTCGGGACGTGAGCCTCGCGCCGGAACGTGCTGGCGCCGTCACCGCCGGCGCCGCCGCGGACCATGATCCGCGCTCGATCAGCGAACATCGGGGCCGAGCATAGCAACGCCGGCGACGAGCGCCGGCGGAGCCATCGGGCGGAGGGAGGGCGAGGTCAGTACCAGCGCATCGGGTTGTCGATCATCCCGTTGACCACGACCTCGAAGTGCACGTGCGGACCGGTGCAGATGCCGGTGCACCCGACCGGGGCGATGAGCTGCCCGGCGGCCACCCACTGTCCGGCCGAGACCCACACGTTGCCGAGGTGGTTGTAGGTGGTGCGCATGCCGTTGCCGTGATCGATCGAAACGACGTAGCCGCCGCCGTTGTTGCGCCAGCCGGACCAGGTCACCACGCCAGCCTGCGCCGCCACCACCTGGTTGCCGTACGGCGCGGCGATGTCGACTGCGAGGTGCCCGGCGTGGAAGTACTGGCTCACCGATCCACCCGGCACCGGCCAGACCAGTCCGGCCGGCGCGACAGGGGCCGCGGCGCGCGTCGATGGCGCGCTGGGGGCGGCGGGGGCGGCGGTCGTGCCCTGTCCCCCGGCCTGGCCCAGGGCGGTGGTCGGGGGCGGAATCGGGGTCGCGTCCGGGTCGACCGCCACGGGGGTCGGCTTCGGAGCCGTCGAGGAGGGGGCAACGGCGGGAGCGCCGCGGTCGAGGAGCGTGAGTTCTTCGCTCTGCACGTCCAGGGCGTCGGCTGATTCCGTGACGGGGCTCGGAAGGAGTGAGTCCGGAGTTGCGCTCGCGTTCTCGTTGGCGCCACGGACGCTGGAGACGAGGAATCCGGTGTCGACGCCGGCGTCTGGGTCCTCCTGCTGTGTCGCCAGGCCTGCCATGGAGGCGGCGGCGACCAAACTCACCACGGTGAGATGGGAGACGAGCCGGGTCGGGAGTGTGCTGGCTGAGAGACGGTGATAGAGCCGTCGCGGATCAGGCAATAGAGAATCGAGCTCCGCCTATTCGGGGGTGAGTGCTGCTATGCGCCGGATCGCCGGTCCGGTCGATCGGGTGATCGCTCTCCCCCGCCGGTGGCCGATGCCATTGCGGAGCCCATGGTAGCAGCGCAACCGGAACGCGTAAACCGAAAATTGCACAGGGACACACCGGTACCAACGGACCGCATCGGAGCGGTGTGGTCCGCTCCCCTTCAGGGCGCTGCGCTGAAGAGCTGCAGCGCCGGCGATCCGTGTCCGGCCAGATTCTCTGCTCCGACCTGTAGCGAGAACCATGCCAGCCCGCCGCCCGGGGGCGGTTCGCCGATATCGACCTCGACGACGACCGAGGCTCCGGGCTCGAGCGCCGGAAGTTCGGGACCCACCGGCGTGATTCCCTCCGGGATGCCGTAGAGGTACGGACCGTCCGAGGCGACCCAGCCGCCGATGAGCCGGGCACCTGCGTCCCAGGCACGCGTGCCCGTGTTCGCGATCCGCAGCCGAAGCGGCCGTCCCTCCATCGGCTGGGGACGAAACGGCGGCCCCTCACCGGGTACCGCCTCCGGGGGGTCACCGGGCTCGGTGCCCGCCGGCGTGATCCGTGCCGCCAGATCGCGCTGCCCGAACCATGCGACGAGCCCCTCGAAGATGCCGTCCGCCGCTGCGGCTGTGCCGATTCCGTCGAGCAACAGCTCGTGCTCCTCCGGCAACGTGATGGTGCCGACCTCGACGAGGATGGCGGGCATCAGTGCGCCGCGCGTGGGCTGGCGCAGGGGATCGGGCCGCTCGGCAGTCGGCTCGAGCAGCGACGGCGCCACCAGGTAGAGATTGTGGGCATTGATGCCGCGGTCCTGCCGCTCGTACGCCGCCACCGCGTCCATGGCCCTCACCAGAGCGTCCTGCACCGATGCCGCCAACGGCTGGGCCGACATCTCGCCCCACGGGGTCTCGTCGGTATAGAAGGTCTCGGTGCGTGCGATCGGCAGCGGCGTGCCGGCCGCATCGGTGATCGAGTCGACGTGGATGCTGACCAGCACGTCGGCCCTGGCCAGGTTGGCGCGATCCAGGCGAGCCTGCAGCTCATCACGGGTCCGCGTCGCCTCCGGCAGGTCCGGACCGAATCCGGCGATGCCGTCACCGTTGACGTCGCGGAACTGCGCGCCATCGCAGCCCAACGCCGGGTAGTGGTCGCCGGCGAGCGCCTCGTCGCCATCGCGCACCAGCAGCACCCGCACCCCATCGGCAGCCAGCCGATCGGCCAGCGCCCGGGCGATCGCCATGGTGATCGCCTTCTCGCTGAAGTCCTGTCCGCGTTCCCCGGGGTCGGGCACGCCCCAGTCGAGGCAGCCGCCGTGCCCTGCCTCGACCGCGACGACGATCTGACCTGGATTCGGCGGATAGATCACGCTGTCCGAGCCGGGAGCCGGTACCGCCGCGCCCGCGGCCGCCGTCGGTTCCGCGGACCGGCTCGGCGCGACGGCGGAGGCAGCCGGCGTCGCGCTCGGCGACGTCGAGGGCGGCGCCGTGTCGCTGCCGCAGGCGACCAGCGTCAGTGCCAGGAAGATCGGCAGGCGGCGGGTCACGCGGTGGACGAGGTCGGGATCAGGCCCGGTCGGAGGCGTCGACGCTCTTGCTGAGCGCGACGAGGAACTCCGCGTTGTCCTTCGTCTTGCCGAGCCGCTGCATGAGCAGCTCGATCCCCTCGTTGGGGCCGACGGCGCTGAGCATGCGACGCATGGTCCACACCATGCGCAGCTCGTTCTCGTCCAGCAGCAGCTCCTCGCGGCGCGTCCCCGAGCGCAGAACGTCGATGGCGGGGAAGATGCGCTTCTCGGCAAGCTTCCGGTCCAAATGAAGCTCCATGTTACCGGTGCCCTTGAACTCCTCGTAGATCACGTCGTCCATGCGGCTGCCGGTGTCCACCAGGCAGGTCGCGATGATCGTGAGCGAACCGCCGTGCTCGATGTTGCGCGCCGCACCGAAGAACCGCTTCGGCGGGTAGAGCGCCACCGGGTCGACGCCGCCGGACAGGGTCTTGCCGGACGCCGGCAGGGCGAGGTTGTAGGCCCGTGCCAGGCGCGTGATCGAGTCGAGCAGGATCACGACGTCGCGGCCGGTCTCCACCTGGCGCTTCGCGATCTCGAGACACATCTCCGAGACCCGCGTGTGGTTCTCGGTCGGCTCGTCGAAGGTCGACGAGTAGATCTCGCCGTTCACCGACCGCTCCATGTCGGTGACCTCCTCCGGACGCTCGCCGATGAGTGCGACCATCAGGAGCGCTTCCGGCGCGTTCTCCGTGATGCCGGCGGCGATCTGCTTGAGCACGGTCGTCTTGCCGGCCTTGGCCGGCGACAGGATCAGTCCGCGCTGACCCTTGCCGATGGGGCTGATCAGGTTGATCAGGCGCTGCGTGAGGTTCTTCGGATCGGTCTCGAGGTCGAACATGTCGTCCGGGAAGACCGGAACCAGGTTGTCGAAGTACGGTCGGCGCTTGGCCACCTCCGGCTCGACCCCGTTGATGGTGTCGACCCGGAGCATGCCCCAGTACTTCTCCTGGTCCTTCGGCGCGCGGGTCTGGCCGGTGACGCGGTCCCCGGTCCGCAGGCCGAAGCGGCGGACCTGGGACGACGAGACGTAGATGTCGTCATTCGACGGCATCACGCCGTTCACGCGCAGGAAGCCGAACCCCTCGTCGACGATCTCGAGGATCCCCTCCGCGCTGCCGGGCCCGGTGCGCTCGCGTCCGTTCGAGGAGGCGATCGGCACGACGTCGAGCAGCTTCAGCACCAGGTCCGAGTGCTCGAGCTGCTCGTGACCCTCGATCTCGTGCTCGGCGGCGAGCTCGCGCAGCTCGTCCACCGACTTGGCCTGCAGGTCGGCGAGGTTCATCGCCGGAGCGTCGTCGTCGGTCGGGAACGGTCCGGTGTAGATCGACGAATACTGTCCCGAGGCGTAGTCGTTTCGACGGCGCTGCGAGAATCCGCCGCGCTGGTTCTGTCGGCGCGGGGCGTTGTCGTTGCGGCGCCGCGAACGGCGACGCTGCTGTGGTCGCGCGTCGTCGTTCACGATCGCCTCGCCTGCCAGCAGTGCTTCATGTTCAGACCGACCTCGATGAGCTTTGGGGCGCCTCCCCTGCTGCTCCGGACTCGCCCCGGGATGCGGGTCGAGTGCGTCGGCGGCAGGAAAGGGCAGTTGAAGGGGTCGACCCACGGATCGTGGTCACGGCCGGAGGTCGTGCTCGTGTGCTCGGCCCCGGGTGCGGGTCACTCAGACCTTGCGGGTCCCGGCACGGGTGGTGATGTTGGGTCCCCCGTATCCGCTCATCTCTCCGATGAGGCGCGTCCGGATCTGACGCAGGACGGGTCTCCAGTCCAGCGCATCATACCCGAGTTGTGCAAGCGCGTCGTCGAACGACGTCGCGGCAGCGACGGCATCGGTGAGATCGCGGGCGGCAGGATCGCGCCACCACGTGGACCCGTGACGTGTCTCGAGAATCGCGACCAGGTCGGCGCCGAGGATCTCGGCACCGAGATCGCGGGCGGGGGCGAACGGCTCGTCCTCGAGGGCGACCAGGTACATCGCCTCGGGCACGCGTACGCCGGTCATATGCCCCAGGATGCCGCCGTAGTAGGCGCGCGCCAGCGCCGGCTCGCTGATGTCGGAGATGCGGATCTGGAACTGGAGCTCGCCGATCATCTGGCGCAGCTGCCACAGGCGCGTGAAGGCGGCGAAGTCGATGTACGGCACGACCTCGTCGCGCACCATCCCCAGCTCCCCCTCGATCCATTCCGGCGATCCGGCCAGGGTGGCATAGGCGGCGCCGACAGCGGCGGCGCCGGGGGTCGAACCATCGCCTCGAAGCATCCGCTCGGCCGCGAGCCAGCCCTCCAGCCCGCCGACGCCGACGGGGATGCGCCCGGTGGCCTCGATGACCCGCCCCAGGTCGCGGTCACTGAACCAGTGGGACCAGGCCCCACCCCGGGCGACGTGCCAGATGTCGGCGATCGTCGCGTCGCCCTGCTCGATGTCGATCAGCGCGAGATAGCGGCGCAGCGCCGCGTAGTACGGCGTCTCGGTGTGGAGGACGAAGCCCTCGAGGTCCGCGACGAGGGCACGAGGATCGATGCCGAGCTGCGAGGCAGCCACGTCGGGGTCGGGCCGGTTCGCCAGGCGGTGCTCCCCGCGCGAGCTCAACGCCTCGAGCGCCTCCAGGTAGGCCCCGAGCATGCGGTCGCGGTCCTCCCGGTCGTCGCTGCGCGCGATGCGATCGGGCAGTGCGTCGAGACTGATCCGCTCACCGCGCCAGATGACGATGGCCTCGGCTTCTGCCTCGGCGAGCGATCGTTCCGGGTCGTCGGGAAGGGCGGGGAGCCGGGAGGTGGGGACGGTCATGCGGTGCTCTCTGCGGGAGTCGATCCCACGCTCCGGGACTTCAATGCAGCGCCGGTGTGCGCCGCGGCGGCACCGACGAAGTCGCGGAACAGCGGATGTGGCCGATTCGGGCGGCTCTTCAGCTCTGGATGGGCCTGGGTCGCCACGAACCACGGATGGTCTCGCAGCTCAATGTACTCGACCAGCCGCCCATCCGGCGAGACGCCGCTGAAGCGCATTCCGGCTTCGTCGAGTCGTTCGCGGTACGTGTTGTTCACCTCGAACCGGTGGCGATGCCGCTCGTACGCGATCTCGCTCCCGTACGCCTGGCGAACCTTCGAGCCCTCCTCGAGCCGGGCCGGGTAGAGTCCCAGGCGCATCGTGCCGCCCTTGTCGGTGACATCGGCCTGGTCGGGCATGAGATCGATCACCGGGTGCTCGGTGAAGACGTTGAACTCGCTCGAGTTCGCATCCTCGCTGTGGAGCGCCTCGCGAGCGAACTCGATCACCGCGCATTGCAGTCCGAGGCACAGCCCGAGGTACGGGACGTCGTGGTGCCGCACCCACCTGATGGCCCGGATCTTCCCCTCCACCCCGCGGTAGCCGAAGCCTCCCGGGACGAGAACGCCGGCGACGCCCTCGAGCTCGGTGGCGACCTGCTCGGAATCGACGCGCTCGAGGTGCTCGGAGCGGATCCACCGGACCTTGACCTCCACGTTGTGGTGGAGCGCGGCGTGCTTGAGGGCCTCCGTGACGCTGATGTAGGCGTCGGGCAGCTCGGTGTACTTGCCGACGATCGCGACCTCCACCTCTGGGCGAGGCGCGCGGATCCGGCCGACGAGCGCCTGCCAATCGCCGAGGTCCGGCTCGCCACCCGGCAGATCGAGCTCACGCGTGATGAGCTTGCCGAGGCCGGCGCGTTCGAGCTGGATCGGCACCTCATAGATGCTCCGGGCCGTCTTCAGCGGCACGACCGCGTGGACGTCCACGTCGGTGAAGAGGCTGACCTTGTCGAGGAGCTCGTCGTCGATCGCCTCGTCGCTGCGCAGGATGATGACGTCGGGCTGGATGCCGATGCCGCGCAGCTCCTTGACCGAATGCTGGGTCGGCTTCGTCTTCAGCTCGCCGGTGGCGCCGATGGCCGGCAGCCAGGTGACGTGCACGTACAGCACGTTGCGCCGACCGACGTCCTTGCGCATCTGTCGGATGGCCTCGAGGAACGGAAGCGACTCGATGTCGCCGACCGTGCCGCCCACCTCGACGATGACGACGCCGTGTGCCGCCAGGCCGCTGGTGGCCACGCTGCCGGTGCCCTCGCGCGCGACGCGGGCGATGCGCTCCTTGATCTCGTTCGTGATGTGCGGGATGACCTGGACCGTTCCGCCGAGGTAGTCGCCACGCCGCTCCTTGGCGATCACGCTCTGGTAGATGCGCCCGGTGGTCACGTTCGACGCCTGGGACAGGTTCTCGTCGATGAACCGCTCGTAGTGCCCCAGGTCGAGATCGGTCTCTGCCCCGTCGTCGGTCACGAAGACCTCGCCGTGCTGGTACGGCGACATCGTGCCCGGGTCGATGTTGATGTACGGGTCGAGCTTCAGGATGCTCACCGGCACCCCTCGGGCCTTCAGGATGCGGCCGATGCTGGCCGCCGTGATGCCCTTGCCCAGGGAGCTCGTGACGCCGCCCGTGACGAAGACGTACTTCGGCATCGGTGATCTTGACCCCTCGCGCTGGCTGGGGCGGCGGCAGTCTCGAATGGGTGGGCCGCGCGCGAGCGGCATCGCCGGTGCCACTCGGGGAGCCATCTTACCGCAGCGGTCGGGCCGACGTCGGCACACGGCATCGGGTCGCGGACATGCTGGACGCGCCGTGGCATGCTGCGGCAATGGCCAGCCCGCGTGATCCCGACGTGCACCTCCGGCACGCCTTCGTCCGCGATGGACGGCTCACCGCATTGCCGAGCCGCCGGCCCATGACGCTCGCCGCCTGCCGCTTCCTCGCCGAGCGATTCGAGCCCGAGCGCCGGTACGAGGAGGCGGAGGTGAACGCCATGCTCGGCATGGATGGACCCGACCACGCCACCCTGCGCCGGCTGCTGGTTGACGAGGGATACCTCGAGCGCGAGCGCGGGATCTACCGGCGGACCGATCCGCCCTCGCCGTGACGTGGCTCGCCGGGCTCGTCCGGCTCGTGCATCCGGCGCCGACCGCCGCCGTGACGACCCTGTCGGCGGCGCTGGCCCTCATCCTCGCGGAGCAGGCCGGCGGCGTTCCGGGCTGGCGAGTCCTGCTGATCGTCGTGGCCGTGCTCGGCTCCCAGATCCTCACCGGCGCACACAACGACTTCGTCGACCGCGCACGCGACGCCCGTGTGCAGCCCACCAAGCCGATCCCGTCCCGGGCCGTCGGATCGCGGGCCGCGCTCCGGCTCGCCGGGGCCGGCGGCCTGCTGCAGCTCGCGGCATCGATACCGCTGGGGCCGCTGACACTCGTGCTCGGCGCGGCGGCCTCGGGATCGGCGCTCGGCTACAACCTCTGGCTGTCGCGGACGCCGGCATCGGTGGTGCCCTACCTGGTCAGCTTCGGGCTCCTGCCACTCTGGATCGCCGCCGGAATCGGCGTGGACCTCGAGCGCGTCGCCGGCGCATCACTGCTGGTCGGCCCGTTCGCGGCGGCCGCGCACCTCGCCAACACGCTTCGTGACTTCGACGCCGATGCCGCGCTCGGGTCCCGCAGCCTGGTCCAGGTGATCGGTCGACGGCGCGGCCTGGCGCTCGCCTGGGGGCTGGCGATGGGCGTGGGGATCGCGGTCGGCCTGGCGTTTCTGCTGTCGGGACGGCTCACGCCGCTGACCGGGCTGCTGGGAACGGTGGGAATGGTGGCGGTGGCGCAGGGCTTCGCGGGACCACACCGCCTCTGGATCGGGATGCTGGTCGCGGCCGTGGCATGGACCGCTGCGTGGGCGTCGGCCAGCGGCTGAATGTCACCCGAGGGGCGCCTGCCCGACAGATCGGGCACCACGACACCGGAGTTGCGTATCGGGCGCGGGTTGCCTCATGCATCGGGCACCGGGACGCCGGAGGGGGGCCGGTATTGCCGCCTCCGGTGAATCGGTGCCCGATCTATCGGTGGAAACGCCGCCGGAGGAGCAATCCGGCGCAGCCATGCCCGATACAGCGGCGCAGACTCGCGTCAGGCACCGCAGGTGGCGACGTCGCGGCGGTAGCCGCGACCCGCGCTCCCTATCGGTCGGTGACGACCTCAGACGGCGTCGTCGAGCTCCATCTCCTCCTCGTCCGTCTCCTCGGTGAGCTTGAGCCACACGAAGAGGCCGGCCAGGATGGTGAGCGGAATCACGATCATCGCCGCGACGAGCGCCGCGAGGCTGATCAGCAGAACCTTGAGGGCCTTCATTGGGACGGATCTCCCCTTTCCCTATGGCGCGCCGGAGGGCTCCGGCGCGGACTGGTGTCGCTGCTCAGGTGCGGACTCGATCATAGCCAAGATCTCATCCTTCGTGAACTCGGCCAGTTGGTGCCCGGCCGCGCGTGAGCCGGCGGTCCCGAACAGGCGCAGCACGAACGAGCCGTCCTGCTCGAAGAGGAACACGTCGTGCGCGCGCTGCTGGTCGATGTAGGCGCCCATGATCCGCATGGAGAGCTCGTAGTAGTTGGTGAGGTCCGGCGCGGGCCGGTCGGAGCCGGCCGAGCCGCGTTCCCGGGCGCGCGCGTCCATCATCTCGGCGACCTGGTCGTCGGTCAGCTCGTAGGTGCGCTTGGCGGTCGCTCCGTAGTTGTCCGAATCGGCGCCCCCGCCCTGGACGCCGAGCCCCTGGAGCAGAAAGCCGCCCTCGAGTTCGAGGAAGAGCAGCTCCTTGAGGCCCTGGGCATCGGCGAAAGCGCCGACGCTGCGCAGCACCTCCTCCCAGTCCTGGCGCGGGCTTCCGTCGTAGATGCGCATTGCTCGGGCGTTCCTCCGTCCACGGTGCCGATCGGCCGACCGAGCATACCCCCCGCCCGGGTCAGGTCAAGGCCGACGCGATGGCGCCCGCGGTCCGCGCGTTGTTCACGATGAGCCCGATGTTGACGCGCAGGGTTCGACCGCCGGACGACCGGGCCACGTGGGACAGCAGGTGAGGTGTCACGGCGCCGCCACGAATACCCCGGGCCTCGGCGTCGCGCATTCCCTCGGCGATCCAGGCCTCGACCTCGCTGGCGTCGATCGCCAGGTCGGCGGGCGGGGGCTGGACGATGAGCATGCCCCCGGCTCCCGGTACGGACCGATGCACGCGGACGGTCGAGGCGGCCTGCTCCGGGCCGTCGACACGGTGCGGGACCCTGAGCCCCGAGCTCACGGAGTAGAAGGCCGGGAGCTCGTCCACGCCGTAGCCGATCACGGGGACCCGGCGCGTCTCGAGGAGCTCGAGCGTGGCGGGCAGGTCGAGGATCGACTTCGCGCCGGACGACAGGACCGCAACGGTCGTGGCCGCCAGCTCGTCGATGTCCGATGAGACGTCGAAGCTCGAGGCGGCACCGCGATGGACGCCGCCGATGCCGCCGGTCGCCACGAGGGCGATCCCCGCGAGATGCGCGGCCCGCACCGTCGCGCTCACCGTGGTGGACGCCAGCGCGCCGGCGGCGAGCAGCGGACCGAGGTCGCGCGAGCCCGCCTTCGCGACCGGGCGCTCCGGGTCGGCGAGCCGCTCGAGGAGCTGCCGGCCGGCGCCGACGATCAGGCGGCCCCCCTGCAGGGCCGTCGTGGCCGGGACCGCGCCGGCTTCGCGGACGGCAGCCTCGGCAGCGAGCGCGGTCTTCAGGTTGGCCGGGACGGGCAGGCCCTGCGCGATCAGGCTCGACTCGAGCCCCACGACCGGACGGTTGCCATCCACGGCGGCGCGGACCTCGTCGGAGAGCTCCAGCCACGCCGGCACACCATGACCGGTCATGCGGGCACCAGCGGCGGTCGCTCGCCCTCGACGCGACCCTGGGCGCCGTCCACGCGGACGACCCGACTCCCGAGCGTGACGGCCGCATCGATCGCCGCCTGCATGGCGTCCCGCGGCGGCGGCCACGCCTCGTCGAGCAGCTCGGCCAGCAGGGCCGCCGCGACGGCGTCACCGGCACCGGTGGTGTCGCGGGCCGGCGCTGCATCAACCGTCCTGGCGCTGACCGTCACGCCGCCGATGCTGAGGCGCGCGCCGTTCGCATCGGTGATCGCGACGCCCGGCGCGCCCGGGGGCGCCAGGTGCAGGGCCTCCTCGCGGTTCGCGACCAGCAGGTCCGGGCGGAGGGCGTCCGCGGCGGTGCGCCAGGTTTCGCGCAGGTCGTCGGGCACGGCGCAGCCGAGGAGCGCGCACCGTCCGTGCCTTGCCGCGAGCCGGGCCATCAGCTCCCGGCCGCTCGGCTCGTGCAGCAGGTAGCCCGAGACGGCGGTCCATGCCGCGGCGGGCAGCGCATCGGGGTCGATGAGAGCGGCGAAGGCCGGCCGCTGGCTGAGCATGGTCCGTTCGCCGCGCGCGTCCCCGAGGACCACCACGGTGCCGGTCCGCTCCACCGGAAGAGGTCGAACGTCCACGCCCTCGGCCCTGAGCGCGGCGCCAAGCAGCTCGCCGGAGGCATCGTCGGCGATCCCGGTGACCAGCGTCACGGCGACGCCGCGCCGGGCCAGGCGCACGGCCACGTTCGCGCCCTGGCCGCCGGGCAGCAGCTCGATCCGTGCCGCGACGTCGCCCCCCGCGGCGACGGGCGCTGCCGGGTCCACCCGGACGTCGAGCAGTGCGTCACCGAGGACCAGCACCGCTCCGCTCACAGCGGTCGGCGCGAGGCGAATCCCTCGTGCATGGTGTGCCAGTGGGACAGGTCGGGATCGGCGAGGCGCCAGCACAGCCACGCGGGCTCGCCGTCGCGCATGGTCGGAAAGTCGACGAGTCCGGTCTCGATATCACGCAGGACGATGCCGAGACCGGTCAGGTGCTCCAGCAGGGCCATCACGTCGCCCGTGCTGCCCTCGGGCCCGCGGCGTCGCTCGACGGCCAGCTGGAGCAGGACCGCACGCACCTGCGACAGCAGCGCACGCGCCTCCTCGACGGTGTAGAAGCGGGTGTCATCGGCCATGAGCGGTCCGATGGTAGCGTGCTAGCATCGGCCACCGAACGGGCCTGCTCCGCACCGCGACGGCGCCCGTTCGATCCGCCGGAGGTGACGCGGGGTCGCGCCATGACCGACGAGGACCGCCGCATTCGCGGCATCAACGATGAGGCCCCTCCCGGAGGCGATCCGTACGAGGCCTACGACGACTTCAATCTGCCGAGCTACATCGGGCTGCCCAGCTTCCAGAAGCTTCCCTGGATCACCGAGGCGGCCGCGCTCGCGGAACGACGGCCGCACGTCGCGATCGTCGGTGCACCGTTCGACGATGCGGTGAGCCATCGCCCCGGCGCGCGCTTCGGCCCCCGGGCGATTCGGCAGGCGAGCTACCACGCCGGAGCGATCAACTCGCTGCAACTCGGTATCGAGCCGTTCGACTACCTCGACGTCGTGGATGCCGGCGATGCGCCGGTCGTTCCCATGGACATCGACCGCGGGCACGAGGTGATCCGTCGCAAGGTGCTCGAGGTGGCCCGAGCGGGTGCCATCCCGATCGTGCTCGGCGGCGATCACTCGATCACCTACCCGTCGGCGTCGGCCGTGGCAGAGGCCGTGGCGCCGCGCGGGCTCGGGATCGTCCACTTCGACGCGCACGCCGACACGGCGCTCTCGACCTGGGGCAACCTGCGCTCGCATGGCACGCCGATGCGCCGGCTCATCCAATCGGGCGCCGTATCGGGCCGGAACTTCGTCCAGGTCGGGCTGCGGGGTTACTGGCCCGGCCCGAGCACACTGGCGTGGATGCGCGAGCAGGGTATGCGCTGGCACCTCATGACAGAGATCGAGGAGCGCGGGGCCGAGGCCGTCGTCGCCGACGCCATCGCCGAGGCGCTCGACGGCCCCGAGGTGATCTACCTGTCGGTCGACATCGATGTCGTGGACCCGGGCATGGCACCGGGGACGGGCACGCCGGAGCCCGGCGGCATGCTGACCCGCGAGCTGCTGCGCGCGGTGCGGCAGATCGTCGGCAGCGTGGAGCTGGCCGGGATGGACGTGGTCGAGGTGGCGCCGCCGTTCGACCATGCCGAGGTCACGGCGACGGCAGCGCATCGATGCGTGCTGGAGGCGATCAGCGCCCTCGCCGTCAGGCGTCGGGACGCGGGCGAGCCGAAGCTGCACGCCGGCGGGAACGTCAGCCAGACCTCTGGGGGCGGCTGACCCTCAGTTGCCCGCCTTCCGGAAGGACGTGGTCGCCACCGGCTGGCCATTGCGGAGCGCGGTGAGCGTGTAGGTCCCGCCCGGGAGGCCGGGCGCCTGGAACTGGCTGTAGTAGTAGCCGTCGCCGCCGCCCTGCAGGCTGTACGGGAAGCCGTTGATCCGGCCCGACGGCCCGTCAAGGATCACGTTCATGGTGTCGCCCGCGTTCGCGTCGGTGAACCGGACGAGAGCCGTGAACGTGGACGCGCTGGCCGGGAGCGTGCCCAGCTGCCCGTTGCAGGTGGAGCCGGAGATCGATCGGCAGGCGAGCACCTCGGCGCTGAAGCCGTCTGCCTGTGGGGGTGGGGGTGGCGGTGGTGGCGGTGGTGGGGCGGGCGTGGGTTCCGGAGTCGGCTCCGGGGTCGGCTCCGGGGTCGGCCGCGGGGTCGGAGCCACGGTGGGGACCGGCGTCGCCGCCACCGGGGTCGGTGCGGGCGTGATGACGGCGCCTCCCGGCTGGCCGGCGATCACCGATGGAGCCGGGCTCGCGGTCGAGGCCGGATCGTCCGTCTCGCCGCGCGGCCACAGGAAGAATGCGGCCACCGCGATGAGCAGGATGCCGGCGGGCAGGCGAAGCGCTTCGAGGGTCTGGCGTGACATCGCACCGTCACCCTGCACGTCCGGGACCAGCGGACGGGCCGGTCAGCTGACCTCGAAGGTCATGGAGTCGGCACGCTCCCCGTTGCGCGTGATCTCGACCT
>JAHWJN010000139.1 GCA_019348395.1 Chloroflexota bacterium | reverse complement strand
AGTGGTCTGGACCCCCAGAAGATCTGGTACGGGTCTGCTCCACCGGTTAAGAGTTCGACGTTGTCCCGCTGACTCGTGTGGATTCCTGTCACTCTTCAGCTGGTAAGCCGCCAACCTGATCGGCTCGGTGCCGACCGCCTGGCTTCGTTCGATTCGAGTACTCCTGTGACGGATCCTCGCGATGGTCACGCTGCGCGACCTGGTCGGTCGCCGTTCGCGGCACATCGGCCGGCGAGCTGCCGGCGCGAAGACGGACTATAGATCAGCCATCTGGGACCGTCAAGCGGCCCGCGTCAGAGCCGATCAGGCTCGTCCGTTCGAGGGTCATTCTAGAACACGCGTTCGATGGCGTCAAGGTCCTGGACGTGGTCAGCGCTCGACGAGCCGGCGGCCCTGCAGCGAGCGGATGAGGGTCACGTCATCGGCGTATTCGAGGTCGCCCCCGACGGGCAGGCCACGGGCGATGCGGGTGACGGTCGCCACGTGCGGAGCCAGGACGTCGGCGAGGTACATCGCGGTCGCCTCCCCCTCCAGGTTGGGGTTCGTGGCGAGGATGACCTCCTCGATGCCACCCTCGCCGACGCGTGCCATGAGCTCGCGCGTCCGCAGCCGGTCCGGACCGATGCCGTCGATGGGGCTGATGGCCCCGTGCAGCACGTGGTAGCGGCCGCGGAACTCGCCGGTGCGCTCGATGGCCAGCACGTCAAGAGGTTCCTCCACCACGCAGATTCGGGCCGTGTCGCGACGGTGATCGGCGCAGATGTCGCACGGATCGTTGCCGACCTCGGTGATGTTGCAGCACACGCTGCAGTAGGCGACGTCCTCCTTCACCGCGATCAGCGCGGCGGCCAGGGCTCGAGCGTCGTCCGGCGACGTGCGCAGGACGTGGTAGGCGAGACGCTGCGCGGTCTTCGTCCCGATCCCGGGGAGCTTGCTGAACTCCTCGATGAGGCGGGCGACCGGGGCGATCAGCCCGGCCATCTGACGCTCAACCGAAGCCGGGGAGGCCCGGCATGCCGGGCATGCCCATCCCGCCCGCGATCGAGCCCATGCGCTCGCGCTCGAGCTCCTTGCTGCGCCCGATCGCCTCATTGACGGCGCTGAGCACCAGGTCCTGGAGCATCTCGACCTCGTCGGGGTCGACGGCGGAAGGATCGATCTCGATGCTGCGGATTTCCTGGGCGCCGGTGATCACGACCTTCACGCCGCCGCCGGCGGTCGCCTCCAGGGTCGTCTCCTTGAGCTCCTCCTGGGCCTGCGCCATCTGCGCCTGCATCTGCTGAGCCATCTTGGCGATCTGACCGATGTTCACGGGTATGGGGTCCTCTGTACCAATGGTGGATGGCGCGGCGGTCAGCGCACCTCGGGTGCGTCGACCAGCTCGCCGCCGGTGATCTTCAGCACGCCCTCCAGCAGGGCCTGCGCCTCGGGGTCCTCTGGATTGTCGCCGATCGCCTCCGCCACGGTCAGCGGCTCGAGCTCGAGGTTGCTGGCGACGCACTCGATGGCGAAGGGGCCGCCGAACATCTCGGACAGCAGGGACTCGATGGCCGACGAACGCTGCGCGATGCGGCTGCGCATGAAGTCGCGCCCCTCGGGGAAGGCGAGCGTCAGCCGAGCGCCGTCGCGGGCGACCGGGCGGCACTCCTTCAGCAGCGGCTTGATCACCGGGCTGGCGCGCTCGACGACCTCGGCCCAGCGGCCGCGCAGCTCCGCGACCTCGGACGGCAGTGCCGCCGGAGCGCCCGCGCGCGGAGGCTCGGGTGCGGTGCCGTCGAGGTGCTGGGCGGCTGGCCCCGGGGACGCCGGCGCGGACGCTCGGGGCGCGGCAGCCTTCGGCGAAGGCTCACGGTCCGCCACTGGGTCGGCGCGGCCGTCGATCCGGGGTGCGGCGGACTCGGGGCCCGCGACCGACTCGCTGGCCGGTTCGGTCCGCCGGGCGGTGGCACCCTCGACGGCGAGGAGCTCGAGCATCAGACGCGCGCGGCCCTCCCGCGCACCGGCCCCCGCGGCCTCGGCGAGGGTCCGAAGAATCGGTGCGAGCCGGCCGGCCATCGCGGGATCACCGGCAGATGAGAGTAGCCGGCGACGAGCCTCCGCCTCGGCCTGGGAAGCCACCTGGGCGACGTCGCGGCCTGCGTCGGCGAGTCCGGCGACCCGCTCCAGGGCGCCGGCCATGTCACCGGCGACGTAGGCGTCCACCAGCTCGGCGACCGAGGCGTCGTCCGCCAGACCGACGGCCTCTCGCACGTCCTCGGCGGTGACCCGCTCGGGGGCGAAGGCGAGCACCTGGTCGAGGAGCGACTCGGCGTCGCGCATGCCCCCGTCCGCGAGCCGGGCGATGAGGGCCAGGGCGGCCTCGTCGGCCGTGGACCCCTCGGCCTCGCAGATCCGGGTCAGCTTTCCGACGATCGTCGGCTCGGCCAGGCGGCGAAAGTCATGGCGCTGCGTGCGGCTGATGATGGTGGGCGGGACCTTGTGGGTATCGGTCGTGGCCAGGATGAAGACGACGTGGTCCGGTGGCTCCTCGATCAGCTTGAGCAGCGCGTTGAAGGCATGCGTGCTCAGCATGTGCACCTCGTCGATGATGTAGACCCGCCGGCGCAGCTCCGACGGCGCGGTGAGCGCCCGCATGACGAGGTCGCGGGCATCCTCCACCAGTCCGTGCGAGGCGGCATCGATCTCGATCACGTCCATGGCCCGTCCCTCGCGGATCGAGACGCAGGCGGAGCAGGCATCACAGGGCTCGCCGTCAGCGCCGAGGTTCGTGCAGTTGATCGCCTTGGCCAGGATGCGAGCTGTCGAGGTCTTGCCGGTCCCACGAGGCCCGACGAAGAGGTAGGCGTGCGCGAGGCGGTCGCCGGTGATGGCACGTCGAAGGGTGCCGACGATCGGATCCTGGCCGATGAGCTCGCCGAACCGCTGGGCGCGGAACTTTCGGTACAGGGCACGGTGGGCGGCCGGCGCGGCGGTCGCGTCCGGGGTCGCGGGGGCATCGGACATCAGGGGATAACCGTACACCGATTGGCCGCGGCCGACCGGCAGGGATGGTGAAAGGTCGTGCACCCGGTGTCGACACGCATCTGATCGGGATCACGACCGCGTCCGGCTCCAGCCAGGTTGTCCCACGGCACCCGCAGGTGAACGCTTACCGCTGCTTCCTTCCGGACCTGACCGGGTTGGCGAGGGTTCCGCCCGCCGCCAGCCTCCGCCGCCAATATCGCCCGCCCCCCGCCGCCGTGCAAGTCGCCCGAGGGTCCGCTAGAGGACGCCCATGCCGCTCGGAGCCGTCGACCATGCCTTCGCCGGCAACCCGCTGGACCGGGCCAGCGAGCGACGCGGCGACGCCGCCTGGATCGCGGCGCAGCGGGAGTCGCCCGACGCCCTGGTCGCCGTGCTGTGGAACGGGGCGCCGCTGCTGGAGGCCGGCCGCGGGGTCGAGCAGCTCGCCTACATCGGCCCCGGCCTCGCCGGCGAACTGGCGGAGGCCGACGGGCTGCTGTTCCTGGGACTCTGGCGCGGCGCGGCGGTGTTCGCGCTGGAAATCGAGGGGACGAGCGACCCGGCCGAGGGTCCGCTACAG
>JAHWJN010000138.1 GCA_019348395.1 Chloroflexota bacterium | reverse complement strand
CAGGCCATGGCCGCAGGCGGCTCACTGGAGCTGTTCGTGGCCCCGACACCGGAGCTGCTGCTCCGCCTCCGCGAGCGCATCGCGGCCGGCACGGTGCTGGTCGATGCGCTGCTGGGCTCCGGCGCGTCGGGGCCGCTCCGCGAGCCGATCTCGACCGCCGTCGACCTGCTCAACGCGTCGCGGGCTCATGCCCGGGCCGATGGCCGGCCCTGCGCCGTGGTGGCCGTGGACGCGCCGACCCGCATCGACCAGACGGGCGGCTCGCGTTCGACGCCGGTCGTCGAGGCGGATGTCACCGTGACGTTCCACCGCGGCAAGGCCGGCTTTGCGCTCGACCGCGAGGCGCGCCGCCTGGCGGGTCGCTACTTCGTGGCGCCCATCGGCATCCCGCTCGAGGCCGAGGACGGGATCGTGCCGGCCGACGGCGAGTACCCGCCGGCGCGGCTCACCCAAGTGACGTGGCAGGAGCCGGTGGAGCGAACCGATGCCGCCCACCGTGCCGGGGGCGGCGTCCCGGCCGGGCCCGGCCGCACCGACTGACGGCAGCGGCGTGACGTGAGCCCGGCTACCCTTTGACGATGTTCGACTACGCCGAAGCCGCCGTCGAGGCGGCGCAGGCGGCCGGGGCGCGCTACGCCGACGCGCGCGTCATGGACCGCCGACATGAATCGATGGATGCTCGCAACGGCGAGATCGAGGGGATGACCCAGGACAGCTCGGTGGGCATCGGCGTGCGCGCCCTCATCGGCTCCGGCTGGGGCTTCTTCGCCACCGCCGATCTCGATCTGGAGACCGTCCGTGCCGCCGGAAGACGGGCCGCCGAGATCGCGCGCGCCAGCGCATCCGTCCCCGGAGACGACCTGGAGCTGGTCCCGGTCGAGGTGCGGCAGGACCACTGGGAGAACGAGGTCGTCGAGGATCCCCTCTCGGTGCCGCTGGGCGAGAAAGCCGATCTCATGGCGGCGGCCACGCGCACGATGCGCGAGCACGGCGCCGACGTGGCGCTGGCCGGATACGACATCTGGGATACGACGAAGTGGCTGGTCAGCTCCGACGGCCACCGCATCGATCAGCGCATCCGCGAGTGCGGCGCGCACATGAATGCCACCGCCGTCGGCGAGACCGAGACCCAGCGGCGCTCCTACCCCGGCATCCGCGGTCAGTACGGCACGCGGGGATGGGAGCTCGTGCGCGAGATCGACCTCGAGGGCAACGCGGCGCGCATCGCCGAGGAGGCGCGGGCGCTGCTGACGGCGCCGCAGTGTCCCAGCCACGATGCGACCGACCTCATCATCGGCTCGGAGCAGATGGCCCTGCAGATCCACGAGTCGGTCGGTCACGCGGTGGAGCTGGACCGGATCCTCGGGTGGGAGGCCGCGTTCGCGGGCACCTCCTGGCTGGACCTCTCACAGCTCGGGACCCTGCGGTTCGGAAGCGACCTCATGAACGTCACCGCCGACGCCACCCTCCCGGGCGCGCTCGGCTCGTTCGGTTACGACGACGAGGGCACGCCGGCGCACCCGGTCGACATCGTGCGCGGCGGGATCTGGGTCGGCGCGCTGTCCGGCCGCGACTCCGCTGCGCTGGCCGGCCTGGACAGCTCCGGCGGCGCGGTCCGCGGGGACGGCTACAACCGACTCCCCATGGTGCGCATGACGAACGTCGGGCTGCTGCCGGGTGAGTCGAGCCTGGAGGACATGATCGCCGCCACCGAGGACGGGATCCTGGTGGACACGAACCGATCGTGGTCGATCGACGACAAGCGGCTGAACTTCCAGTTCGGCTGCGAGATCGGATGGGAGATCAAGAACGGGAAGCGGGGACGCATGATCAGGAATCCGACCTACACCGGCATCGGGCCGCGCTTCTGGGCGAGCCTGGACATGCTCGGCAACGAGTCGGAGTGGACCTTCTGGGGAACGCCGAACTGTGGCAAGGGTCAGCCCGGACAGGTCGGTCACACCGGTCATCCGGCGGTGCCGTGCCGCTTCCGCGGCGTCCGCGTCGGGGTTCGCTCATGACCGCCGACCGCCTGCTCGCCACCTGCGAGCGAGTCCTGGACCTGGTCGAGACCGGTGCCGAGGCCGAGGTGACCGTCTCCGCCGGCACCGAGGCGCTGACCCGCTTCGCGACGAGCTTCATCCACCAGAACGTGGCCGACGACGCGCGATCCGTGCACCTGCGCGTGGAGATCGACGGCCGGGTCGCCGAGGCATCCGTCAACCAGGCCGATGATGAGGCGCTCGGGCGCCTGGTCGCCTCCGTCACCGAGGCCGCCAGGCTCCGCCCGGTCGACCCCGGCTGGCCGGGACTGGCACCGGTCGCTGATGCGCCGGACGTCGACCACTGGGACCAGGCGACCGCCGACGCCGATCCGGCAGAGCGTGCCGAGCGGGTCGGCGCCTTCGTATCAGCCGCTGACGGGCTGGAGACCGCCGGCTTCTGCTCCACCGAAGGGGTGACCACGGCCTTCGCCAACTCCGCCGGGCAGCGGCTCGCCGGTCGAGCCACGAGCGCCGCACTCGACGGGATCGCCCGAACCGGCAGCTCGGACGGGTCGGCGAGAGCTGCGTCCCGCCGGCTGTCGGACCTGGACGGGGCCCACCTGGGCGCTGATGCGACGCGAAGGGCACGGGATTCCGCCGACGCCGCCGACCTGGAGCCGGGCCGCTACGAGGTCGTCCTCGAGCCCTCGTGCGTGGTCAACCTGCTCTCGTTCTTGGCGCTCCACGGCTTCAACGGGCGAGCCGTGGACGAGGGCCGCTCGTTCGCGAGGCTGGGTGAGCAGCAGTTCGACGCTGCGCTGACGCTTGCCGACGACGTGACCCATCCGGTGGCGATCGGGGTGCCGTTCGACGCGGAGGGGACTCCCAAGCGGCGCGTGGAGCTGGTCCGCGATGGCGTGACGAGCTCGCTCGTGCACGACCGCCGGACGGCGAAGGCCCTCGACGCCGAATCGACCGGTCACGCCGTGGCGGGCGCCGGCGCCTGGGGCGCGATCCCCGCCAACCTCGTGCTCGAGCCGGGCGCCGTTTCGCACGACGAGCTCGTGGCACGGGTCGAGCGCGGGCTGCTCGTCACCGACTTCTGGTACACCCGCATCCTCGATCCGCGGACCCAGGTCGTGACCGGTCTCACGCGCAACGGCGTGTGGCTGGTGGAGAACGGCCAGGTCGTGCGGCCGGTCACCAACCTGCGCTTCACCCAGTCGTACCTCGACGCGCTGGCACCGGGCAACGTGCTCGACATCGGCACCGATCTGACCCTCGTCGGCGGGGGGACATTCGGCATCGGCGCCTACGCGGTGCCCTCGCTGCACCTGGCGTCCTGGAACTTCACCGGCGGCGCCTCGGGCTGAGAAGAGGCACGTCGGCGCAGGCGCCCATCGTCCGGCGCCACATGCCCCGTCGATCGGTCCGAGCCGCGGAGGACGTACCGGTTTCCGTCTGGTGCCTTCTCGCCCGATACATCGGTCGAAACGTCCCTCCAGCTGCGGTCCCGCGTCGCCGTGCCGGATAGAACGACCCGCCCGCTCCTAGCTGCTGCCCGGCTTGCGTATGGGGACCTTCTGCGCGCAGAGCGGACAGTCGGAGGCCTCCCATGACGGGACCTCGATC
>JAHWJN010000137.1 GCA_019348395.1 Chloroflexota bacterium | reverse complement strand
ACGCAGCCCCGCGGAGCGGATGGGTGGTGACGTCAGACCTGCTCCATGAGGTGATCGAGGCGCGTGCGCAGCTCGGTGCGCCGCGCCGCCAGCTCCTCGATCGCCGCCCCCTCGGCGCGGGCGGCGGCGATCTCGCGGCCCACGCGCGCGAGCGCGAGCTGCAGACGCTCGATCTCGAAGTCGCGACGTGAGGCGGAGGTCATCGCGGTGGCGCGGACGGCGAGCTCGCGGATGCGCGCGACGAGCTCTCTGTCGTACACCTCGTCCAGCCCGTCGGTGGGTGACGCCAGGTGTGCCCGCAGGTGCGCCACCGCCCGGCGCGCCACGTCCGAGGTGAGGTCCGCGTCCGGGTCGAGGTCCGCGAGCGCCGGGCCGCCGAGCTCTGGCAGCGCGACGCAGAGCGCAAGGAACGACCGTTCCATCGGGTCCCGGCGCCCCAGTTGTGGCGGGCGCGGCGGCGCGGGGCGATCGCCACCGGGCGGTGTGCTCGTGCGATCCGGTCGTGCGGGCGCCCGCGCGAGCAACGACTCGAGCAGGTCCGGGGAGAGATCCAGCCGCGAGGCCGCGATCCGGGCCAGCGAGCTCGGGCAGCCCGCCGACGACGCCGAACAGATGACCCTCTTCTAGGAGATCCCATGTCCGATTCCCTGCGTATCATCCCGCTCGGCGGGGTGGGCGAGGTCGGCAAGAACATCACCCTCATCGAACACGGCGACGAGATTCTCGTCATCGACTGCGGCCTGGCATTCCCGGAGCCGGAGATGCTTGGCATCGACCTCGTCATCCCGGACGTCACCTACCTCGAGGAGCACCGGGACCGGGTGAAGGCCATCCTCCTCACCCATGGGCACGAGGACCACACCGGCGCGCTCCCCTACGTGCTGCCCAAGATCCCGGGCACGCCCATCTACGCCACTCGCCTGACCGAGGGGCTGGTGCAGGGGAAGCTGCGGGAGCACAAGCTGCTCGACTCGACGCCGCTGCACGTCGTGGAGCCGGGCGTGGAGTTCACCGTCGGCCAGGCGCGGATCATCGCCTTCCGCGTCAATCATTCGATCCCGGACGGGGTCGGCTACGCGGTGACCACTCCGGTCGGGACGGTCGTCCACACCGGCGACTTCAAGTTCGATCACACTCCGCCCGACGGCCGGCGCGCCGATCTCGGCCTGATCGCCGAGGTGGGTCGGCGCGGCGTCGACTTCCTCCTGTCCGACTCCACGCGCGCCGAGAAGGAGGGATACACCCTTTCCGAGGCCACGGTCGGCGAGAGCCTGCACCGGCTCGTCGGCGAGGCGCCGGGGCGCGTCATCGTGGCCACCTTCGCCAGCAACATCGGGCGCGTGCAGCAGGTGATCGACGCCGCCTGGGCGCACGGCCGCCAGATGGTCGCCCTGGGCCGCAGCATGGAGCAGAACACCGCCATCGCCCTGGAGCGCGGCTACCTCGACGCGCGAGAGGGCACGCTGGTGAAGAAGGAGCAGCTCCAGCGACTGCCCAAGGACAAGCTCGTCGTCATGACGACGGGGTCGCAGGGCGAGCCGATGTCCGGGCTGACCCGGATGAGCAACCGCGACCATCGCAACATCAACATCGAGCCTGGGGACACGGTCATCGTGTCCGCCAGCCCGATCCCCGGCAACGAGGAGGCGGTCGCCAAGACGATCGACAACCTGTTCAAGGAGGGGGCGATGGTGCACTACGAGCCGTTGGTGCACTGCCACGTCTCCGGACACGGGTCCCGCGAGGAGCTGAAGCTCATGCTCGGCCTGGTCAAGCCGCGCCACTTCATTCCACTCCACGGCGAGTACCGGATGCTCGTCCAGCACGCCCTGCTGGCCGAGGGTGCCGGCGTCGACGTCGACAAGATCTTCGTCCTCGAGAACGGGCAGGTGGTCGCGTTCGACGGCGAGCATGCACGGATGGCCGGCAGCGTCGCCGCCGGCGCCGTGCTGGTGGATGGCATTGCGGCCATCGATGGCATCGACGGCGTCGTGCTGCGAGACCGACGCATGCTCGCGTCGGACGGGGTGGTGATGGTCGCACTCACGGTGGACGCCAAGACCGGCCAGCCCATCGGCCAGCCCGACCTCATCAGCCGCGGCTTCCTGTCGGACCCGGAGGATCCGCTCATCGGCCAGGCGCGGGCGCACCTCCTCGACGCCCTGCGGCAGCCGCGCGAGAGCGAGCACACCGCCGAGCCGGGCTTCGTGAAGACCAAGACTCGCGACACGCTGAGCCGCTTCTTCCATCAGCGGACGAAGCGGCGCCCCATGATCCTCCCGGTTGTGATGGAGGTCTGAGGCGCCCGGTGGCAGCCCGTCGACGCACGAGCACGACCCGTCGCCGCACCACGCGCCGTCGTCGCCAGACGGCGCCGTTCGTCGTCAGTGCCCGCTTCCTCCGGGAGGCGCTGGCGCTCGTGCTCGTCTTCCTGGCGATCATCAGCGTCATCGCCCTCTTCGCGCCGAACGCCGGCGCCATCGTCCGACCATGGCACGACGTACTGTCGACCATGCTCGGCTGGGGGATCGCGTTCGCCGCACCGCTGCTCGTCGGGTTCGCGGTGATGCTCTGGATGAAGACGATGCCCGCCGAGCGCTGGATGGCAGCCTCGGGCGCCGCCATCTTCGCCGTCGCACTGCTCGGAATGTTCCACATGGCGGTCGGCGGAGGAGCCGACGCCGTCGCGACCGGTCAGGGTGGGGGAGCGATCGGCTTCGGGATCAGCGCCGTGCTCAGTGGTGCGGTCGGGACGGTCGGCGCCTGGATCGTGCTCGGGCTGCTCCTCGTCGTCGGGCTGCTGCTCTACTTCAACATGACCGTCGGTGACCTGATCGCCGCCTACCTGGCCGAGCGAGACGAGCGCCTCGAGCGCGAAGCCGACGCGCGCAAGGCCGGGCGTCGGACACGCGCCGCGGAGATGCCCGGGCGGCCAGAGCCGGTCGCGGCCGATGACGGGCGCTCGGGGCTGATCGAGCGCGTGCGCGACCGACTCTCGGGGGGTTCCGATGTCGATGACGAGCCGCCGCTCATCGTTCGGCGCGAGCGACCTGCGGCCTCCGGCACCGGCGCTTCCCGGGCCGTGACGCTTCCACCGCCCGCCACCGCGGTCCCGCCCGCCGCACCGACGGAGGGCGACGAGACGATCGAGGGCGACGATCGGCGTCCGGCGTCAGTGGAGGAGCTCGCGCACGAGGAAGCCGCACACCTCGCCGAGGCGGCCGCGGAGGAGGCCGCCGATGCGGCGCTCGAGTCGGCGGAGCGGGACTGGCAACTCCCATCGCTCGAGCTGCTCGCCGATGCCCCCGAAACCTCGGCGGCGCAGCTGGACCTGTCGGCCAAGGGCAAGCGCATCCGTGAGACGCTGGCGCACTTCGGCATCGGCGTGAAGGTCGCGCGCATCCAGGAGGGGCCGGTCGTCACCCAGTACGCGCTGGACGTCGACCCGGGCATCAAGCTCAGCCGCATCGAGGGCCTCGCGGACAACCTCGCCCTCGCCCTCTCGGCGCGCTCGATCCGGATCGAGGCGCCCATTCCCGGCGAGCCGTACGTTGGTGTCGAGATCCCGAACGCGGCCTTCGATCTCGTGACCCTCAAGGAGGTGCTCGCGAGCCCGAACTTCGCCGATATGAGCGAACGCTCCAAGCTCGCCTTCGCGCTGGGCCAGGACGTCGCCGGACAGCCGTTCAGCGCTGACCTGTCGAAGATGCCGCACATGCTGTTCTCCGGCGCCACCGG
>JAHWJN010000136.1 GCA_019348395.1 Chloroflexota bacterium | reverse complement strand
TGTTCGGCAACATGATCGCCCTGGGCCGGCTCCTGCGCCTGGCCGGCATCGAGTTCAACGAGGCGGCCATCCGTGAGTCGCTGCCGGCGCGCTACGTCGACGAGAACGTCGACGCCATCCGGTACGGCTACGAGCTGACCGAGGACGAGATCGCCCGCCTTGCGGCGGCCGCGCCGCCGTCACGCTTCCAGATGAACACGGCGGCCACCGCGGCGACCCACGAGCGGACGATCAGCGCCGGCCACGGCGTCGCGGCGGGAGAGCCGCTGCCTGACTGAGCCTCAGGGCTCGATCTCGGACATCGTCTCCTCTGGGTCGACGCCGCCGGGGTTGAGCGGGGCGCCGCTGCGGAGCCTGTCAAGTGTCGGGCTGGGCTCGCCGTCGCCCGCGTCGCATCCGGCCGTTCCGAGGGCCAGGGCCAGGATACCGGCGAGCAAGATGCGCTTCATGCTCCCCAGCCGATGCAGGACGCCTGCCAGCGGCTACCATCGGCTCATGGAGCCACCGAGCCGCGACTTCGACCTCGACGTCATCCGTCGAGCCCCCAAGGTGCTGCTGCACGACCACCTCGACGGCGGGCTGCGGCCGGGGACCGTCCTTGACCTGGCCGGCGAGGTCGGCTACCGGGAGCTGCCGACGACCGATCCCGACGAGCTCGCCGCCTGGTTCACGCGTGGTGCCGACCGCAAGTCCCTCGAGCTGTACCTGGAGGGGTTCCGCCACACGGTCGCGGTGATGCAGACGCGGGAAGCGATCGAGCGCGTGGCGGCCGAGTGCGTCGAGGACCTGGCTTCCGACGGCGTGGTCTATGCCGAGGTCCGCATGGCGCCCGAGCTCCTGACCGATGGCGGCCTGTCGCTCGACGAGGCGGTCAGCGCCATGCTCGCCGGGCTCCGACGCGGCGCCGAGGGCCGACCGATCACGGTCGGGCTCATCGTGACGGCCATGCGCCAGGCGGCGAAGTCGGTGGAGATCGCCGAGCTGGCGGTGCGGCACCGAGACGCCGGAGTCGTCGGGTTCGACATCGCGGGGCCGGAAGCCGGCTACCCTCCGACCCGTCATCTCGACGCGTTCCACCTCATCGCGCGCGAGAACTTCCACTTCACGATCCATGCCGGAGAGGGGTTCGGCCTGCCGTCCATCTGGGAGGCGCTGCAATGGTGCGGTGCGGAGCGGCTCGGCCACGGGGTGCGGATCGTCGACGACATCACCGTCAGGTCGGATGGCCGGGTGGCGCTGGGGAGACTGGCGTCGTACGTTCGCGACCGGCGCGTGCCGCTCGAGATGTGCCCGACCTCGAACGTCCACACCGGTGCGGCGCCGAGCATCGAGGAGCACCCGATCGACCTGCTCCGGAGGCTCCGGTTCCGGGTCACCGTCAACACCGACAACCGGCTGATGAGCGGCATCACGCTCAGCTCCGAGTTCGCGACCCTGGCCCGGACGTTCGGCATCGGGCTGGACGACATGGAGTGGCTGACACTGAACGCCATGAAGTCGGCCTTCGGGCCGTTCGACGGCCGGCTGCGGATCATCAACGAGCAGATCAAGCCGGGCTATGCCTCGCTCCGGGCGCAGCAGGCCGCCGCGGAGATCGCCACGGTCTGAGCGGCCCGCGTCGGAAGGGCCTGATGCCAGCCGGGATGGCGGTTCGACGGCCGGGGTGGCGGTGCGCTGGCGGTCGGCCGTGATCAGCCAGTGTGGCTTGCTTCTCGACGAAGGACGGCCGGTTCCACGGTCGCGGCGCCAGGCTGACTGGCATCCGACGACCGAACGCGGGCGTGGAGCTCGCTCCTCGGTCAACCGGCCAGCCTGACTGGCGCCGCCGCCGCCGCCGGTGAGCTAGGGTGCGGACGGCTCCAGGAGCCCGGCCACCGCAGCCTCGAGGTCCGATGCCTCCCCGTCGGTCAACGCCCTGAGCGGCGCCCGCACGTCGGGGCGAACCGGGACGCCGCGCATCGCCAGGACGTGCTTTGCCGCGGCGATGAACTGGCCGGCCGCCTCCATCACGCCGCGCACCTCGCGGAGCCGAGCCGTGGCAGTGTCGTCGGGGTTGTCGAGCGCCGCTCGGACCACGTCCGGGAAGGCGGACGCCATGCCCGAAACGGTGCCGATCGCGCCGCGGGCCAACCCTTCGGCCAGCAACGGCTCGTTCCCGATGAGCACCGGCAGGCCGAGGTCCAGGTACGGCTCCACCCGCTCGAAGGGTGACTCGCTCACCTTCAGGCCCGCGAGGTTGTCGACCTGTTCCGCGATGCGCCGAATCACCTCCACCGGCAGCGGGTAGCCCGAGCGCCCGGTGAAGGCGTAGCAGAAGAAGGGCAGGGGAGAGGCGGCCCGGGCGGCGGCGATGAAGTGCGCGGCCAGTGCGTCGGCGTCGAGCGGGAAGTAGGGCGGCGCGATGACGGCCACCGCGTCGGCTCCGATCTCTGCGGCGTGGGCGGCCAGGGTGCAGGTGTCGGCGGTCGTCTGGGCACCGGCATGAACGACGAGGTCGCCGGCCACCGCCTCGCGGAAGGCCGCTGCGGCCGCCCGGCGCTCGTCGAGGGTCAGGAGGATGCCCTCGCCGGTCGTGCCGCACGCGAAGACCCCGTCGGCTCCGTGGGACTCCAGGAAGGCCACGTAGGGGGCCACGGCGTCACCATCCAGGGACGATCCCTCGCGGCTGAGCGGCGTGACGGCGGCGACGATGAGGGGGCGGTGGTCGAGTGAGGTGAGCTGCATCGCCGTTGATCGTACCGCGTCGCGCGCCGCGCAGGCCCCGGTCCATTCCGGGGCCTGCTTCACGGACGGTGAGCTGACCGTCAGTCCGGGTGCGGTGCTCCCGGTGCGCGCTGGGTCGACGGTGCCGGGTTTGTCGTCGAAGGCCGATGGCGCAACCCGTAGTCGGACTCGTTGTCGCTCGTCGCGACGATGTCGCCTCGGGTGACCCGGATGGCCTCGAGCGCCCCGATCGAGAAGCCGGCGGTGGCGGGGCGGACCGGTGCTTCGGTCCAGCTGTTCAGCGCGGAGCCGACGGCCAGACCGGCCGCGGCGGCCAGGATGACAGCGAGGACGAATCCGGCGATGCGCTGTCCGTACGTGCGTGTGGCGGTGGTGGTCAACATGGCGTGCGCTCCTTCTCGGTGGTGCCTCCCTCTCGCTGAGACATTGGCGACGATGCGCCCCGCAGCGGCCGACACGTAGCGCTTCGAGGACCTCTGGGCGGTCGATGTGGCGACAGCCGCAGCGTCGGCCGCTGGACGGTCATCGGCGGCATCGGTGTAGACTCGAATGCGACCTACTGAAGCCCATCCGCACGAGGGACTTCACAGCGCAATGACCTACGTCATCACGGAGCCATGCATCGGCGTCAAGGACGCGAGCTGCGTCGACGTCTGCCCGGTCGACTGCATCCACGCCACGGACGACGACCCGCAGTACTACATCGATCCGGACGAGTGCATCGACTGCGGCGCCTGCGAGCCGGAGTGCCCGGTCACCGCCATCTTCGCCGAGGACGCGGTCCCGGACGACCAGCAGCAGTACATCCAGATCAACGCCGACTACTTCAAGCAGTAGCCGATGCCGCGTTTGATCGCCCTGTACAACGCGCCGGCCGAACCCGATGCCTTCGACGCGCACTACCGCGACGTTCACGTTCCGATCCTGAACCGATACCCGAACCTGCGCGACATCCGGCTGAGCAGCCCGCAGGGCGTCGCCGGACAGCCGCCGCCGTGGTACCTGATGGCCGAGATAATCTTCGACACCGACGAGGACCTCCAGG
>JAHWJN010000135.1 GCA_019348395.1 Chloroflexota bacterium | reverse complement strand
TCCCCCCGGACACGATGGTGGCCCCCCGATCGGCGAGCGTGGCGGCGAGGGCGCGCGCGTTGTCGACGGTGGCCTGCTGGTCGGCCCGGAACTCCTCGGTCATCGCCTCGCGGAAGGCAACCGCCTTGGCGGCGATGACGTGCATGAGCGGCCCTCCCTGGATGCCGGGGAAGACGCTCTTGTCGATGGCCTTGGCATGCGGCTCCCGGCTCAGGATCATTCCGCCACGCGGCCCGCGCAGCGTCTTGTGCGTGGTGGTGGTCACCACGTCGGAATGCGGCACGGGAGAAGGATGGATACCGGCCGCCACCAGGCCGGCGAAGTGCGCCATGTCGCACATGTGCAGCGCTCCGACCTCGTCGGCGATCTCGCGAAACGCCTCGAAGTCCCAGAGCCGGGGATAGGCCGTCGCGCCGGTCAGGATGAGCTTCGGCCGATGCTCCCGGGCCAGGGCACGGACCTCGTCCATGTCGATGCGGTGCGTTTCCCGGTCAACGTGGTACGGGACGAAGTTGTAGTACTGGCCGGAGAAGTTGACCGGCGAGCCGTGGGTGAGGTGCCCGCCCTGGTCGAGGCTGAGGCCCAGCACCGTGTCACCGCGCTCCAGCAGGGCGTGGAAGACCGCCATGTTCGCCTGTGCGCCGGCGTGGGGCTGGACGTTGACGTGTTCGGCGCCGAAGAGCTCCTTCGCTCGGTCGCGGGCCAGGTTTTCGGCGATGTCGACCACGTCACAGCCGCCGTAGTAGCGCCGTCCCGGGTATCCCTCGGCGTACTTGGCGGTGAGGATGGTGCCCATCGCCTGCAGCACGGCCAGTGACGGATAGTTCTCGCTGGCGATCAGCTCGAGGTGCGCGGCGGTTCGAGCCTCCTCGTCCCTGATGACACGCCAGATCTCCGGGTCGGCAGTCTCGAGCGGCTCCCAGAAGTCCATGTTCGTCAGTCTAGTGCGTGCGAGAGGATCGGCGGGTCTGGACAGCGGACCGATACTGGTGCCCGATACCCCGGTTCACGCGGAGGGTGTGCCTTGGATGTCTATCCGGCGGTGGTCTTCGTCCATGCCGCCACGATCCTGCTCTTCTTCATCGCCCACGGCACCTCGATGGCGGTCGCCTTCAAGCTGAAGCGGGAGACGGACCCGTCCCGCGTCCGGGCGCTGCTGGAGCTGTCGCGGTTCGCCATGGGCATTCCCGCGATCGCGTTCGTGCTCATCGGCCTGATCAGCGGCATCGTCGCGGGCTTCCTGGGCGACTGGTGGGGCACGGCCTGGATCTGGATCTCGATCGCCCTGTTCGTGGTCGTCGGCGGACTCATGACGCCATTGGCCACCACGCGACTGGGTCGCATCGGTGCGGCGGCGGGCATGCCGCAGGGAAAGGGTGCCGACGTGACCGTCTCCGAGGATCCCGAGGCGATGCGACGCCTCATCGCGGCGTGGAATCCCCTCCCGGTCGCGGCCATGGGCCTCACGACGTTTCTCGTGATCCTGTGGCTGATGATGGCGAAGCCGTTCTGACGGCGGTCCGCGGCGAGGGTCGGCGGTCCGGATGCCCCCGCGCGGGCCGATGACAAGCTCGATCCCATCCCGGATGCGCCCCAGGCGCGCCGGTGTCCGCACCACGACCGGGATGCGCACGCCGTAGAGCTCGTCCGCCACCGCGGCGCCGATGGCGAGAATGAGGTCCGGCTCGGCGAGCACGAGCGCCGCGGGGTGGGTGCCGGCCCGGGCCGACTCGGCCAGCACCGATGCCGACGACGACGAGCCGCGGCCGGACGGCATGACCACGATCCGCCCGGTCAGCACCGCCCCGCGCTGGGGATGGTGGGGATCGATGAGCCGGCCGGTGGCGGGATCCATGCCACCCCACAGGCTCAAGGCCTCGTCGAGCACCAGCGCCTTGCCGCGAACCTCGCTCACGCTCCACCCCACAGCGCCTCGTCGCGGACCACCCGCCCGGTGACCGCAGATCGCAGGCACTCCCACGTCGAGCCGAAGACGACGGTGGCCCCGATGTTCCCTGGCGCGTAGTACGCCCACTTCGCGGAATCGGTCATGACGGGCCCGGACGCGTTGCGCAGAACCGGAGCGATATAGCTGCAGGTGTCGACCAGGAGGCTGGCGCCCGCCGCCCGGAGGCGAGTGACGATGCCACGCTCGTCCGCATGCTCCATGACGTCGCGGCCGGTCGAGATCAGCAGCTCGACGCCGGCATGGACACGGCGATCGCCCAGCATGGCCGCGTAGCGCTCCAATTCGGCCAGCGACGCGTGCGGCGTCCCGAGCGCCACCGCCACCAGTCGCTCTCCCGATGCCGAGCTGAGCTCGGCACGGGCCGCGCGCAGCTCCGCGAGCCCGATCAGCTCCACCCCGGCCGGTGGACGCCGGCCGAGCGCCGCGTCAAGGCTCGGTGCCTCAGGGGTGGAGCCGACCACGTGGAACATGGCGACCGATCCGGACGAGGCAGCCGCGGCGCCGAGCGCCTTGAGGCGATCCTCCGATTGGCCCGGCGGCAGGCCTTCGATGACGGCCACCGCCGACCCTGCCCGTCGCCCGAGGACGATGCCGAGCACCGCGCAGAACCCGTCGCCGTCGCGCAGACGCGCCGGGACGTCGGAGGCGAGGCGGAGCACCAGCGTCGCGCGGCGATGCTCGGTGCGGTGCAGGCCCGCGTCGGGCACGCGACCGGTGATCGCGGCGGCCACATCGATGAAGTCGCCGTAGCGGTTCGTGCGCGCGCCCAGCACCGAGTTGCAGAAGGCGATGGCGTTGGACTCGCCCCAGGCCACCTGTTCGCCCCGTGCCGGGCGCGCGTCGGCGAGCTGGTACGGGGCGCAGGTGTACGTCGGGCGCGCGCCGAGGGCGCGGTATCGGTCCATGAGCAGGCGGCCGCGCTCGGCGGTCCGCGGCTCTCCCCGGTAGCGGTCGGGATGGAGCAGGTCCAGGGCTCCCACGTTCAGGGTTGTGGGCACGGTGACGCGCGCGCCCCCGTCCAGCAGCCGATCGACGAAGTCGACCGACGCCTCACCGTGGTACAGGCACGAGTCGACGTGGGCCCGGGTGATGTCGATCAGGCGCTCGGCGCCTGTCGCCGCCGCAGCCCGAACGACGAGCCGCATGGCGAAGGCCGCGCCGGGGCCGTGGTCACCGCGGAGCAGTGCCCGGTCCCGGGGTTCGAGCCGGAGGCTCAGGCGCGGGCCTCCTCGGCCTCGAGGCGGGCGATCTTCTCGACCCGTGCCGCGTGCCGCCCGCCCCCGAATTCACCTTCGAGGAACGCTCGGACACAGGCGCGCGCCACCTCGGTACCGATGATTCGGGCGCCCATCGCCAGCACGTTGGCGTCGTTGTGCTCGCGGCCGAGGCGCGCCGTCACCGGGTCGGCCGCCTCCACGCATCGGATGCCCCGCACCTTGTTGGCGACGATCGCCTCCCCAGTGCCGCTTCCGCCCAGGACGATGCCGCGCTCGTAGTCGCCGCGCGCCACGGCGCGGGCCACAGGCGCGATGACGTCCGGATAATCGACCGCATCGGTGCCATAGGTGCCGAAGTCGCGGTACTCGACGCGCAGCTCGTCCAGCAGCTTGGGCAGGACCGGCGAGTCGCCAGCCTGCCCGGGGCTGACGATCAGCGCGAGCGCTCGGCCCTGACCGTCGACCAGCGCGTGCGTCTTGGTGGTCAGCCCGCCGCGGGACCGACCGATGGCGTGATCGTCCGGTTCGTCCCGGCGGACCTGCGGATTCTTGTCAGTCCACCGAGCCCCCTGTGTGCGACGACGGCCCCGACACCCGCCT
>JAHWJN010000134.1 GCA_019348395.1 Chloroflexota bacterium | reverse complement strand
GAGGTCTCGGACCTGCTCGACGTACTGGTCCAGCCCGACCCACACCGAGGCCCGCCGCAGCTCGGCCTCCGCGCGCGGGGTGAGCAGGTCGCGCGCGCCCGGGCCGAGCCCGACCAGCGCGAGCCGGCCACGGGGTGCGCGGCGGGCGGTCGTCGCCCCACGTGAACGCGGTGTCGATCACCGAGGCCAGCGGGCAGAACGCGGCGTTGTCGCGGTCGTCGAACCGCAGGTCGTCGGAGCCGGGGCCGACGTGGTACCCGAACAGCGAGTCGTCCCAGTCGATGGCGCCGTCGATGCGCTTGGCGTACGGGTCGATGAGCAGCTTGTTCGCGTTGAACCGGTGGCCGCTACCCGGGTCGTACGGACCGTGCACGCGGTAGCCGTAGCGCTGGCCGGGCCGCGAGTCGGGCAGGTAGCAGTGCCAGACCAGGTCGGTCTGCTCGGTCAGACGGACGCGTTCCTCGGCGCCCTCGGCGTCGAACAGGCACAGGTCGACCGCGTCGGCGTGCTCGCTGAAGATCGCGAAGTTGACGCCCGAGCCGTCCCAGGTCGCCCCGAGTGGATATGGGTTGCCGCGCCAGACTCTCAGCGCCATAAACTTCTCATCGGGAGTCGCCAGAATAGCGGCCGTCGGGCACCGGCGTCGGCGCCTCCTCAGCCGCCGATGAGCCGCTCGACTGCCGCGAGCGGGAGCCAGAGCCATCCCGGCCGGTTGTTCGCCTCGTAGCGGACCTCGTAACAGGCCTTCTCGAGCTCGAAGGCGTCGAGCAGGCCCTGCTGATCGGCCGCGATGCCCCCGTAGCCGTCGAGCAGCGCCGCGCGCGCCTCGAACAGCCAGGCATCGGCGTCGAATCCGTCGGCATGGGGGCCCGCCGCGACTGTGCGCGCTGCGTAGTCGAGACTGCGGAGCATGCCCGCCACATCCCGAAGCGGCGAGGAGGGCTCGCGACGTTCGGCAAGTGGACGGGCCGGCTCGCCCTCGAAGTCGATCACCGCGAAGCCGCCGTCGGGACGCGCCAGCAGCTGTCCGAGGTGGTAGTCGCCGTGGATGCGGCTGACCGCCGCCTCGCCGCCCGCGGCGCCGAACGTGTCCGCGAAGCGAGCGGTGATGCGCGGGGCGAGCTCCATCAGGCGGTCGTGGGCGTCGCCACGCACCGCGGTCACCGCCTGCGCCAGCTGGCGCTCGGCCGATGCTCGCCAGGCGGCAGTCTCCTCCGGTGTCGCGG
This sequence comes from Chloroflexota bacterium, assembly GCA_019348395.1. Lineage (GTDB taxonomy): Bacteria > Chloroflexota > Limnocylindria > QHBO01 > QHBO01 > JACDBZ01. The sequence continues at coordinate 2,610 of JAHWJN010000134.1, read as the reverse complement.
CGCGTGACGGGAAGGCGGGATGGTCGGGGCGCGACGCGAGGGCGCGGTGCATCCGGGCCGTCAGATCGCCCACGGTGGTCGCCACCACGAGGGCACGCTGCGGATCCCCGGCCAGCGCGGCGAGCATCGCCGCCCAGCCATCGCCCGTCGATGGAACGAAGGCCTGCAGCATGGCCGCGGCCGCGCGCGTGCCGTCCACCTCGTACGCGAGGGAGCCGGCCACTGCCGGCGTATCGGCAAAGCCCGCATCGGTCAGGAAGGCGCTGATCTCGACGTCCGGGTTGTCACCCGGCTCCAGGAGCCGGTAGAGCTTGAGGATGAGCCGATCCCCGAGCAGGACGGACGTGTTCGACTGCTCCACCGACAGGCGACGCTCGATCAGTCTCTCGATCGGGCCGTCCAGGAGGCCTTCCATGGCTTCCGTGCGCAACCCGAGGAAGCGACCGCCCCTGCCGGGAAGCTCGGCCGTGTCGGCCATGGCACGCGCGATGGCCCGCCACGCTCCATCGCCGTCCGCCGGCTCGTGCTCGTCGACGAGCGGGACGAGATAGCGATCGGCGCCGCCGTCATCGCGATAGGCGACCTCGAGCACGACCAGTGCCCCGCCGGGCGTACGCAGCGGGGCACGATCTGCCTCCGTCACCGAGGCGATCGGCCGCTGCTTCGACCGGAACCAGCGGCGCTCGACGAGCTCCTCCGGCCTCATGGCGTTCCGTCCGCCGTCAGCGCCCCGCGGAATCGGACGATGGGACACGGGACGTCGCCGAGAACCCATGCGTGGTCTGGCACGTCGATCCGCAAACCTCGGGCATCGTAGAAACGCCGTGCCCGGTGGTTGTCGCGAAAGGCCCATACCAGCAGCGGGTCGAACCCACGCTGGCGGAGATCATCGACGGCGTGCTCGTACAGCAGCCGCCCGACGCCGGTGCCGATCACGGCGGGGTCGAGGTACAGGTTGGTCAGCTCGCCGGCGCCCTCGGGCGGCGGCAACCAGTTGTCGCGGGCCGGCGACGTCGTCGCGTACCCGATCGCCGTCCCGTCGCCCTCCGCCACCCAGGCGCGCGTCGGGCTGTCGGAACCACGGTTCTCGAAGGCCGTGTGCCAGGCGGCCGCGGCTGACGCGATCCATTCGTCCAGCACGGCATCGGGGATCAGATGGCGGTAGGTCACCTCCCACGCGCGGGCGCTGATCAGGCCGAGCGCATCGGCGTCGCCGGGTGCGGCGCGGCGAATCTCGACGGCGCTCCCCGGCATCTCCGGTCTGCTGCGCCGGGACTCACCCGACGCCATCGGTCAGCTCGAACCAGAAGAAGTCGTGTGGCCCAAGCGTCAGCAGGTACGGCAGCTCGCCGATCGCCGGGAAGTGGACCCGCCCGATGAGCTCGATGGGCACGCGCCCGCCGAAGCGCGACAGATCCAGCTCCACGTACTGGGCGAAGCGCGACAGGTTGGCGACGCAGAGGATGGTGGTGCCCTCGTGCTCGCGCAGGTAGGCCAGCACCCGCCGGTTCTCGGGGTGCAGGAACTCCAGGGTGCCGCGCCCGAAGACCGGGTGGGCGCGACGCACGCGAATGAGCCGCTTCATCCAGTTCAGCAGCGACCCCGGCACGCGCTCCTGCGACTCGACGTTGACGGCCTGGTAGCCGTACACCGGGTCCGCCACGAGCGGGGCGTACAGGGCATGGACGTCGGCGCGGCTGAACCCGGCGTTGCGGTCGCCGGTCCATTGCATCGGCGTACGGACCCCGTTGCGGTCTCCGAGATAGACGTTGTCCCCCATGCCGATCTCGTCGCCGTAGTACACGACCGGGGTGCCCTTCATGCTGAACAGCAGCGAGTTGAGCAGCTCCATCCGGCGCCGACTGTTATCGACGAGCGGAGCCAGGCGACGCCGGATGCCGACGTTGATCCGCATCCGCGCGTCCTTCGCGTACTCGGTGTACATGAAGTCGCGCTCCTCGTCGGTGACCATCTCGAGCGTCAGCTCGTCGTGGTTGCGCAGGAAGATCGCCCACTGGCAGTCGTCGGGAATGTCCGGCGTCTGCCGCATGATCTCGACGATCGGTGTCCGATCCTCCTTGCGCAGCGCCATGTACATGCGCGGCATCACCGGGAAGTGGAACGCCATGTGGCACTCGTCCGAGTCCCCGAAATAGGGACGCACGTCCGTGGGCCACTGGTTCGCCTCGGCCAGAAGCATCCGCCCCTCGTAATTATCATCTATGAACTTGCGCAGCTTCTTCAGGAAAACGTGGGTTTCCGGAAGGTTCTCACAGTTCGTACCTTCGCGCTCGAACAGGTAGGGCACGGCGTCGAGCCGGAGGCCGTCCACTCCCAAATCAAGCCAGAACCCGCAGACATCCAGGATCTCCTGCTGGACCTTCGGGTTGTCGTAGTTGAGGTCCGGCTGGTGGCTAAAGAACCGATGCCAGAAATACGCACCAGCATCATGATCCCAGGTCCAGTTCGAGCGTTCGGTATCCGTAAAGATGATACGTGCGTCCTGGTAGCGCTCGTCCGTGTCGCTCCACACGTAGTAGTCCCGGTACGGCGAGTCAGGACTCTTGCGTGCCTCGCGGAACCACTCGTGTTGGTCCGAGGTGTGGTTTA
>JAHWJN010000133.1 GCA_019348395.1 Chloroflexota bacterium | reverse complement strand
GACCCGGACGGCGCTCGCCGCCGTCTTCGAAGAGTTCGTGCCCGATTCCGGCGAGCGGCGGCAGCTCGAGGGCCCGCTGCTTCAGCTGCTGGGCTTCGAGGACCGATCGGGGGCGGAGCGCGGGGAGCTCTTCGCCGCCTGGCGCACCTTCTTCGAACGGATCGCGGAGGCGGGCCCGGTGGTGCTCGTCTTCGAGGACCTCCAATGGGCCGATGAGGGCCTCATCGACTTCATCGAGGACCTGCTGGCCTGGTCGCGCGGGCGGCCGATCTACATCATCACGCTGGCGCGGCCCGAGCTCCTGGACCGGCGTCCGACCTGGGGCGCGGGACAGCGGGGGTTCACCTCGCTCGGCCTGGAGCCGCTCGGCGACGAGGAGATGCTGGAGCTGCTGAACGGCCTCGTGCCCGGCCTTCCGGATGCCGCGGTCCGGACGATCGTGGCCCGCGCCGAGGGCGTGCCGCTGTACGCGGTCGAGACGGTCCGCATGCTGCTTAACGACGGCCGCATCGAGGAGGCGGACGGGATCTACCGCCCGACCGGCGACCTCGCCGAGCTCGCCGTTCCCGAGACGCTCCACGCCCTCATCGCCGCACGCCTCGACGGGCTGGACGCTGCGGAGCGAGCGCTGCTCCAGGACGCTGCGGTCATCGGGCTCACCTTCTCCGGCGAGGCGCTCAGCGCGGTGTCGGGCGTCTCTCCCGCCGAGATCGAGCAACGCCTCCGGCACCTGGCTCAGCGGGAGCTGGTCGTCCTCGAGGATGACCCGCGCTCGCCCGAACGGGGCCTGTACCGCTTCGTGCAGGGCCTGATCAAGGAGGTGGCCTACGGCATGCTGGCCCGGCGGGACCGTCGGGCGCGGCACATCGCCGCCGCCCGATACTTCGAAGCCATCGGCGACGACGACCTAGCCGGCGTGCTGGCGGAGCATTACGTGGAGGCGTACCGGGCCCAGCCCGACGGGGAGGAGGGAGCGGCCGTCGCGGCCCAGGCCCGTGTGGCGCTGCGTGCCGCTGCCGCGCACGCGAGGGGTCTCGGCTCCCCGGCACGGGCGCTCGCCTACTTGCAGACGGCGATCGAGATCACGGCTGAACCGGCCGACGAGCTGGAACTGCGCACCGATGCCGGCGACGCCGCCGTGGGCGCCGGCCGGCTGGAGGGGGCGTCGACCCATTTCGAGCGCGCCGTGGAGCTGGCCACCGCGCAGGGCGCGGACGGCGCCCGCCGACGGGCCATCGCCGCGCTCGCGCACGTGTTCACCGAGGGCCGGCAGGAGCAGGCTCGGCGGCTGCTGACCGAGGCCCTGGCCGAGCCCGGTCTCACACCGGACGACGAGGGCTACGTCGACCTCGCCGAGGCGATGGCCACCATCCTGATGCGATCGGGCGACCACGCGGAGGCGGTCAGATACTGCGATCAGGCCCTGCCGGCCGCGGAGGCCCAGCAGCGGACCGAGCTCACCGTGGAGCTGCTCATCACGCGGGGCGTCTCCCTCTCGAACCGGAACCGGACGATCGAGTCGCTGGCCACGCTCACCGGCGCCATGGAGATCGCAGAGCGGCACAATCTCCCCGATCCCGTCTTCCGGGCCGCCATCAACCTGTCGTACGCAATCGAGCCGGAGGACCCGAGGGCCGGGCTGGACGCCGTGCGTTCCGCGCTCGGGCGGGCTCGTCGCGTAGGTCGCCGATGGGCCATCCGCTATCTCGTGGGTAACGCCTGTGAGGCGGCCATCCAGATGGGTGACTGGGATTGGTCGCTCGAGCAGATCCGCGAGGCATCGAGGGACGACGACGAGGCGCCCGAGCGGCTCTGGTTCGGATCGATGGAGACACAGATCGCAGCTGCGCGTGGCATGGACGTCGACGAGCGCGTGGCGGAGCTCCGTCGGCTGGCAGAGGGGTTCGACGATCCGCAGTTCCGCGGGCTCGCGGTGGCCGCCGGCGTCTCAGCCGCGTTGGCTTCAGGTCGATACCGCGACGTGGTGGAGCGAGTCCTATCGATAGGTCCGCACGCGCAGGGAGCCGTCGATAACGGCCCACCACAGGCGTACCGCGGAGCGCTGCGGCTGGGAGATGCCAACATGATCCGCCGGCAGCTCGAGACATACGCCGGCGCTCGGAGGGGACGGCGTACGACCGCCGATCGCGAGGCGATGGAGGGCGGGCTGGCAGCGCTCGAGGGCCGGCGTGCCGATGCCCGCGCGCGCTACCTGGAGGCCCTTCGCCTGCACCGTGAGCTCGACCTGCCGTGGATGCTGGCCCAGACCGGTCTCGAGGCCACCATCGCCGGCGCCTTCGAGGGATCCGAGCGCCAGCGACTCGCCGACGAGACGCGCGTCATCCTCGAGCGCCTCGGCGCTCGACCCTACCTCGAGGAGCTCAACCGGGCGCTGGGATCAAGGACCGCGGAAACCGGACGCGGGCCGGATGCCGGGGCCGGGGCCGGGGCCGGGGCCGACGAGCGCACCTCGCCGAACGAGGCGCTGGCCCCCAGACGGGGCTGACTGTCGGTTTCTCCGGGCCTCACATCGGCTTATCTCCGGTCAGCGATGGCCAGCGCGGCTTGCCATCTGACGGGTGAGCAGGCGAAGAGTGGTGGCTCGGCCGCCATTCGCCAAGCGAGAGTGGCGTCGTGACGGCGCGCGGGCGTTCCCTTCGTCCTGGGGCCAGCCAGATTGGCGTCAGGGCCGAGGAACCTGGCGGACGTCCGCTCTCTCCGTCGAGTGGCCAATGTGACTGGCGCCGCAGGGCCTGGCTCAACTGCCGTCGGAGCGATCTGCGGCCTCCGGGGCTCCCGCAGCAGCGCTGGCCTGCCTGACTCGAAAATTGTGCCCGCACACGTGCATTACCGGGCCGATGCCACCGGCTGGCCGCCCATCCACGCTCACGGAACGCCGCGCGACGCCCCGCGGCCGGCTAATGCGCCCAGGACGGCGCAAATGGCAACTCGCGGCGCCCTGACTCGCAAATTGCCCCGCAACAGGACCAGCTTTTCCAGTCACGGGAGCCAGGCGCGGTCAGGCAGCGGCCTCGGCCTCGATCGTGGCCGGCTCCGGCATGGCGCCGCCACGGACGACCTCCAGCGAGTGCCGCGCGACCACGATTGCCAGCCAGAACGCGACCATGGCGGCGACCGGGTGCAGCGCGGCGATGGCCGGGGATACATCGCGCGCCAGCACGAGGATCGGCACCACGAACACGACAACGGCGAGGATCAGCGCCCAGCCCCAGTGACGTCGACCGCCACGCGACAGGGCGGCCGAGGCGAGGATGAGCAGCGGGACGAGGTGCAGCAGCCAACCGAGGCCGACGTGCGCCTCGAAGTTCCTGGTCCCGCCGAAGATCCCCATGCCGGCGAGGAAGACCTGGACGGCCAGCCCAACCACGAAGGTCCAGGCGAGGATGGCGTATGCCCATCGGGCGGCTCGGGTCACGGATGCGTCCTCCTTGGGTGTGCCGATACTGATGCCGCGCTCAGGCGGCGCCCGGTGACGGACCGATACGGACCGACACGACATCGGTCCCCAGGGACTTGCCCTTCAGCTCCAGCGTGCGGCGCTCGAGGTTCGGGTCGAGCCCGGCGGCGTTTGCCGCGTCCACCGAGACGATCACCTCGCCGGTGCCGGCGGCGGCCGCCAGGCGAGCCGCGACGTTCACCGCGTCACCGACCGCGGTCAGTTCGTTGTGGCCACTGTCTCCCACCACGCCGAACCATGCCCGACCGGAGTGCACGCCGATGCCGACCGGGGCCCACGGCCCCTCCGGATCCTCGTGGCCGGTGGCGCGCAACAGCTCGGTGGCCGCCGCGACGCTGCGTTCGACGAATCGCTCGCCGGTGAGCAGGGGGAAGAACAGGGCCACCAGCTCGTCGCCAACGAA
>JAHWJN010000132.1 GCA_019348395.1 Chloroflexota bacterium | reverse complement strand
CGCGTAGACGCCGACCTTCGTGAGCAGGCCGGCGAAGACGGCCGTCACCGGCGACGGCGCGGTCGGGTAGCTGTCGGGCAGCCACGAGAACAGCGGGAAGATCGCGGCCTTCACCCCGAAGACGACGAGCAGCACGAGCCCGAGCGTGAGCCGCACGCCGGCCGGCACGTCGGGCATCCGCACCGCGAGGTCGGCCAGGTTGACCGTGCCGGTCGCGGCGTAGACGAGGCCGATGGCCGTCACGAACAGCACCGAGGACAGCAGGCTGACCACGACGTAGGTCATGCCGGCGCGCACCTGCGCCGCACCGCCCTCGAGCGTGATGAGGACGTACGACGCGACCAGCATGACCTCGAACGCGACGAACAGGTTGAACAGGTCGCCGGTGAGGAACGCGCCGGCGATGCCGGCCTGAAGGATCAGCAGCAGCGGGTAGTAGCCGAACGACTCCCGCCGGTTGTCGAGTCCGCCGAACGAGAAGACGACCACCGCCAGGCCGAGCAGGCCGGTGATCACGACCATGGTGGCGCTCAGCAGGTCCGCCACCAGCGTGATCCCGAATGGAGCCGCCCAGTCGCCGACCTGGGTCGCGACCACGCCGTGGGTGCGCGCCGCGGCGAGGAGCACGATGCCGGCCGCGAGCTGGGCCATCGCCCCCGCCGCGCCCAGCCAGCGCTGGACCGCCACCCAACGCCAGGCGAGCATGGCCAGGGCGGCGGCCAGGAACGGCAGCATGATGGGAGCGGTCAGCTGGACGGTCATCGCTCGGTCGACGTCAGGTCGTCGCTGTCGTCGCTGGCCACGGTCTGGTAGACCCGCTTGACGAGCACGAGAAGGAAGGCGAGCACGCCGAAGCTGATCACGATCGCGGTCAGGATCAGCGCCTGCGGCACCGGGTCGGAGGAGCCGATCAGCGGCGCCTCCCGGCCCTCCTGAACGATCGGCGGACCGGTGCGGCTCACGCCGCTGACGGTGAAGATCAGCAGGTTGGCCGCGTGGCTGAGGAGGGTCAGGCCGATCGCGAGCCGCACGATCGACCGGCGCAGCATGGTGTACAGCGCCGCGGCGAAGAGGACGCCCACGAGGATGGAGAGGATCAGCTCCATGGCCGGCTCCGCTCCGATGCTTCCTCGAGCGCCGCACTCCTCGCGGCCTCATCACGCTCGTCCTCGGTCGCCTCGGCGAGGGTGAAGACGATCGTGAGCGTCACGCCGACGACGGTGAGGTAGACGCCGACGTCGAAGAAGAAGACGGTGCTCAGCTCGACGCGTCCACCGGCGAGGGCGGGCAAGTCGAAGAAGATGGCGGTCAGGAACGCCTCGCCGATGGCCAGGCCGGCGAGCCCGCTGGCGGCCGCCACCAGGAGCCCCGCCGCCAGCAGGTGGCGCGGGTTGACCCGGAGGGACTGTCGCGCGGTGGCCGGGTCATACGCGACGAGGAGCAGGATGAAGGCAATCGCGGCGACCAGCCCGCCCGCGAAGCCCCCGCCCGGCGCGTTGTGGCCGCGGATCAGGATGAAGATGGAGAAGAGCAGCAGCAGCGGCTGCACCACCCGGGCGGCCGTGGCCAGGATGAGCGAGATCATCGCGCCGCGTCCTTGCGCGGCCGCAGGCGCAGCAGCGCGTAGATGCCGAGCGCGGCGATCGCCAGCACCGTGATCTCGCCCAGGGTGTCCAGTGCGCGGAAGTCGACCAGGATCACGTTCACGATGTTCCGGCCGTGGGCCTCGGGGTAGCTGGTCTCCCCGAAGAAGTCGCTCAGTGGCACGTCGTTCTGGACGCTGAAGGCGGCGAGGGTCAGCCCGGCCATCAGCACCCCGGCGGTCCCCGCGATCGCCGCGTCGCGGATCCGGGTTGCGCGCGTCGACAGGATCGCGAAGCGGGGCAGGTGGTAGAGCACGAGCACGAACAGGATCACCGTCAGCGTCTCGATGAGGATCTGCGTCATCGCCAGGTCCGGCGCACCGAACAGCACGTAGATCAGCGCCACGCCGTAGCCGACGATTCCCAGCGCGGCGATCGCGGACAGGCGGGACCGGGTCGTGATCGCCACCAGGGCCGCGACGATGATGATGATGACGGTCGCCAGCTCGTGGGCACGGACGTCAAACGGAAACCGCAGTGGCGGCACCGGGCCGCGCGCCAGGAACGCGAAGCCGACCAGCCCCACCACCACCACCAGGATCGTCAGCAGGTAGCGCCGCAGCAGACCGCTCTGCAGCGTGGCGCCCAGCAGGTCGGCCGCGCCACGCGCCCCCGCGAGCGCACCGTCGTAGCCGCGCTCCGGACCGATGCGACGGCCGACGTCGAGCCGCCGAGCCACCGACGCCACCAGGCCCAGACGCCAGAAGACGGCGACGCCCAGCAGCAGTGTCAGCCCGCTCAGCAGCAGCATCGGCGTGATGCCGTGCCAGAGCGCCAGCTCAAGGTCCGACGGGGTGCCAGTGATCGACGCCGCGGCGCGGCTCGCCAGGCCCGTGGCGAAGGCGGCCGGCAGGACACCGCTCAGCACCCCGAGCCCCCCGAGCAGCAGCGGGCCGGCGAGCATGCTGGCACCCGGATCGTGCGGCGCCCTGCGCAGCTCCACCCGCCGGCCGGCGAACGGCCGGATGCCGGCCAGGATCGCGACGGCCACGAAGACGACGTTCGGCACCAGCATCACGGTCGTGAGGAGGACCGGGGCGACCGTCTCGGCGTCGAGGGTCGCCTCGTAGACGAGCTCCTTGCCGATGAACCCGAAGAACGGAAGGAGACCGGCCATCGAGAACGCGGCCAGCACCGCGGCGACCATGGTGAGCGGCATCGCCGCGCGAAGGCCGGACAGGCGGCTCGCGTCACGCATGCCGGTCTCGTGGTCCAGGATGCCGGCGACAAGGAACAGCGTGCCCTTGTACAGCGCGTGCCCGAGGAGGAAGACCACGGCCGCGTTGACCGCGTATTCGGTCCCGAGCCCCAGCAGGAAGGTCATGATCCCGAGCGCCGAGACGGTCGAGTACGCGAGCAGCCGCTTGAGGTCGGTCTGATGCAGGGCCAGGATGCCGCCGAGGACCATCGTGATCGCGCCGGCCCCGCCCACCAGCCACAGCCAGAGATCGGTGCCGGCGAAGATCGGGCTGATCCGGGCGAGAAGGTAGACGCCGGCCTTCACCATCGTGGCCGAGTGCAGGTAGGCGCTCACCGGGGTGGGCGCCTCCATCGCGTTCGGCAGCCAGTAGTGGAAGGGGAACTGGGCGGACTTGGTCAGGGCGCCGGCGATGAGCAGCACCGCCATCGGCGTGAAGAGCGGATCGGCGGCGATCCGATCGGCCCGCTCGACGAGCACCGACAGCTCGTAGCTGCCCCCGGCCTGCGCCAGCATCAGCACCCCGGCCAGGAGTGCGAGCTCGCCCACGAAGGTCGTCATGAGCGCCTGGAGGGCCGCCCGCCGTGCCGTGGGCGAATGGCTGTCGAAGCCGATGAGCAGGTACGAGGTGATGCCGGTCAGGGCCCAGGCGGCGTACAGGAGCAGGACGTTGTCGGCCAGGACGATGCCGAGCATGGCCGCCATGAAGCTGAAGAGGAACAGGTAGAAGCGACCGAGCCGGCGATCTCCCGCGAAGTAGCCCGCCGCGTAGATCACCACCAGCGCCCCGATTCCGCTGATGAGCAAGGCGAACAGCATGCCGAGCCCGTCGAGCTGGAACGAGGCGCTCAGGCCGAGTGCCGGGACCCAGTCGACCGTCTCGCGGATCGGGCCCCCGTCCACGACGCGCGGCACCTGCGCAAACAGCCAGACCGCGATCGCCGCGGGAACCACGGCGAGGAGCCAGCCCGCGATCCTCGGCGCGCGTCCGACCAGCAGCGGCGCCACCGCGCCCGCCGCCAGGGCCGCGAGGATCGTGGCCATCAGGCTCATCTG
>JAHWJN010000131.1 GCA_019348395.1 Chloroflexota bacterium | reverse complement strand
GTCATGGACGAGCACGTGGTCGTCTGCCTCATCGGCGCGTCGGGCTCCGGCAAGTCGACGCTGCTGCGCTGCATCAACCTCATCGAGCCGATCGACTCTGGGCGGATCGTGGTCGAGGGCGAGGAGATCACCGCCGAGGGCGTCGACGTCGACCGGATCCGGCGGCGCATCGGCATCGTCTACCAGGCCTTCAACCTCTTCCCGCACATGTCGGTGCTGGCCAACATCACCCTGGCACCCCGGAAGGTCCTGCGCATGGGACGGTCGGAGGCGGAGTCGCGGGCGGATGAGCTCCTGGAGCGGTTCGGGCTCCTCGACAAGCGGGACGACTATCCCGACCGCCTCTCCGGGGGCCAGCAGCAGCGAGTGGCGATCGTTCGGGCACTGGCCATGCAGCCGGACATCCTCCTCCTCGACGAGGTGACGAGCGCGCTGGATCCCGAGCTGATCGCGGAGGTCCTCGGGGTGATCCGCGAGCTGGCCGGCCAGGGCATGACCATGGTGCTCGCCACCCACGAGATGGGGTTCGCCCGGGACATCGCCACCCGCGTTGCCTTTCTGCACGAGGGACGCATCCTCGAGCAGGGACCACCGCAGCAGATCTTCTCGGATCCCCGAGAGCCGCGCACGCGCCAGTTCCTGCAGCGCATCATCGAGGCTGGTCGGCTGTAGGAGCGGTACATGTGGAGAACCGGTGGATAACCGCCGCTCCGAGCTCGGAAGTCGTGGACAACGGGGCTAGGCACGCGACGCCGAAGCCGATATCGTGGATCTCGTCCCGGAGGAGTCCGTGGACCGAGAGATTGCATCAACCGGTCCCGTGGTTCCTTCGGGACGTTTCGTTGTGCGGCACGGCCGTTGCACCTGTACGGTCATGCACCGCCGCCTCGTCAGACGGTACTCAGCCGCATCCCTCCGACGTGCGTCGGGGCTCCTGATCCTGCTTTCCTTCACCGGAATCGTGGCGAGCTTCGTCGTGCGCGGCGATGCCGCCGGCGCCGACTTCGAGGTCTACTGGACCGCTGCCCGGGAATGGCTGGCCGGCGGTGATCCATATGACCTCCCGAGCGACGTCCTGCCCTACGTGTACGCGCCGTGGGGTCTGCCGCTGTTCGTGCCATGGTCCCTGCTGCCCTGGGATGCGGCATTCACGCTGTGGCGGATGATGACCCTGCTGGGACTCATGGCGTCCCTGCGCTGGGCGGCCATGCGGCGGCCCCTCTCGACGGCGGCCGTCTTTGCGACGCTGGCGATCCCGATCGGCATCAACCTCGACACGGGCAACGTCACCCTGCCACTCGCGCTCGTGATCTTCGGCTCGCGGTTCGGCCCACCATGGGCGGCGGGCGTGGCCTGGGGCGCGGCGACGGGCCTGAAATGGGCGACGATGCCGATCGGCATCGTCCTCGGCCGGGTCGCGCGACGGTGGGGGCTCATCGTAATCGCCGCCGGCGTCATCCTGTCCGTGCTGCTGTGGCCGATGACGCTCGACCAGCTGCGGACCATCGCGAACCTGGAGCGCCCCTTCCCCTGGGACTACTTCGTGCTGGCCTGGGCCGCGGTGCCGTGGCTGTGGACGGACCCGACTCGGCGACGCTGGCTGCGGCCACGGACATGGGCTGCGCGGGCGCGACACTGGGTCAGTGGCCGAGAGGATGATCGGCGCCGAAGGATTTTGCCTCCGACACGCGTCTAATGACCGAGGATGTGCGCCACCCCGGCGCACTCGAAGACGGCGGGGCGCAGGATGACCGCACCGATGGCGATTCCATCAGCAGGTGACCTCGGTGCTCGAGGCACTGCCCTAGCAGCAGCCGGAGGACGGGACGTCAGGTGCGGTGCCGGACGTAGCCCCGGTAGCTCGGCCGGAAGCCCGCCTCGACGAGGTCCGTCGCCAGCTCCGACTCTCCGACCGGGAGGCGGTCCACGCGCTCGATGCGCAGCTCCCGCATCGGGCCGCCGTGTTCGACGAGACTGGCCAGCGCCGACACCGCCCGTTTCCTGACCTCGGGATCGGCTGCCGCCGGCAGCGTGAGCAGGCCGTGACCGCCGCGCTCGAGATAGATCGCGGCGGCGCCATTCACCAGCACGACGTACGCTCCGGCGGCACGCTGCAGCGGCAGGCGCTCGTCGTTGGCACCGCGTGGCCACCCAAGTGCCGAACCGTAGGGTTGCGCCGGATCAGTCGCAGCCAGGACCCTGGCAGTCGCGTCGTCCTCCTGACGGACGGCGCGCAGCCGGTCGACCGCGCCCGGGAGTGCGAACTGCGCGGCGCCGAGGCCCTCGACGAAGTACCCGCGTCGCGCGCGGCCCGACTCCTCCATCGCGCGCAGCACCGGATAGACCGATGCGTACCCGCCCGAGATCCCCTCGGCCACGACCGCCTCGCGCGTCACGACGCCGTGGCGCTCGAGGAGCGCGATCGCCAGGGCGTGCCCGCGCTCGGTCGGCGTGCGCTCCTCGCCCACGAGGTCCGCCACGAGCGACCAGCGGCCGGCGGCCCGCGGCGGACCCAGGGCGACGAGCCGGCCCGGTCGCGGCGTGCCCTTGGATCGCGATCGCGGGAGCGAGAGGGCGCGCAGCGCGGCGAAGGTGTCGTTGGTGACCTCGCCGGCCCAGACGAGATCCCAGACCGCGTCGAGGAGCTCATCGTCGCTCCGAGCGTCCGGGACGGCGGCGCGGAGTGCGGGGAAGAAGGAGGCGCCGCGACGGTCGAGATGGCGACGGACGGCGTCGTGGATGGGCTCCGTCGGGCGGTCCCCGCCCGCGCCGACCGCGGCGAGCAGGTCGACACGATCCCGCCGGTAGAGCGCGATCCGTCCGTCGTCGCGACCCAGGGAGCCGCGGCCAACCCAGACGACCTCCCCCGCGGCCCCGAGCTCGTCCAGCAGCCGCGGGGTATACCCGGCCACCCGCGCGGGCAGGACGTCGCGCTCGAGGACCGACGCCGGAACCGGGACGCCCTCGAGCTGCGCGACGACCTCGATGAGGCGCCCGAGGCCGCCGGCCGTGGCGCCGACGCCCTGCCATGCCGGCAGGAATCGGCCGAGCACCTCCGGATCGACCGGCTCGACCTCTCGCCGCAGCCTCGCGAGCGAGCGTCGACGGAGCTGTCGGAGCACGTCGGCAGCAGTGAACTCGTTCGGCTCCCCGCCCGGACGGAAGGCGCCCGCCAGAAGGCGATCGTCGGCAGCCAGGGCGCGGAGCCGCTCATCGACCACGCCCCGCGCGATCCCCCACCGGTCCGCCGGCGCGTCGGCCGTGAACGGAGCGTGTGTCCGCGCCCACCGCAACAGCAGGGCGTCGAGCGAGCCGTCCTCCGGTGCCAGCCAGGTCTCGGCGACGCCGGGGGGCGGGCTGACGCCCGCGGCGTCCCGATAGCGAGCCACGTCCTCGATCGCGATCCAGCGCTCCTCGCCGCCGACCCGCACGCGCACGGCGCGGCGCGCGCGCTCCAGGCCGGCCAGCGCCACCGCGGCATCCAGCTCGGGCGTCGTCCGCGCCGCCACCTCGTCGGTCCGCAGGTCGCCGAGCCGCCGCAGTAGATCGGCGACCCCATCGGTGGAGCGGGCGCGCCGGGCGTCGGCCAGGGACTGCAGCTCGAGCTCGAGATCGGCCACCGCGGCGGGGTCGAGCAGCTCGCGCAGCTCCTCGGAGCCGAGCAGCTCGGCAAGGAGCTCGCGGTCGAGGGCCAGGGCCTGGGCACGACGCTCGGCGAGCGGCGCATCGCCCTCGTACATGAACGAGCCGAGGTAGTCGAACATCAGCGAGGAGGCGAACGGCGAGGCGGACCGGGTCTCGACGCCGACCACGCGGATGCGGCGCGACCGGATGTCACCGAGCAGCTCCACGAGGGCCGGCATGTCGAAGACGTCGCGCAGCACCTCGCGGTAGGTCTCGAGGATGATCGGGAAGGAGCCGTAGCGGCTCGCGTCCGCCAGCAGATCGGCCG
>JAHWJN010000130.1 GCA_019348395.1 Chloroflexota bacterium | reverse complement strand
TACACGTAGGTCGACTGCGGCGGCTCGATGCCCTCGAGAATCTTCGGGTCCGGCAGGTCCGAGGCGAAGTAGCTGTACGCGGCGAACATGCCGCCGGCGGTGCCCATCACCGAGCCGACGAAGGTCAGGCCGATGACGCCGAAGGTGACGAGCAAAAACGTCGCGAGGCCGCGTCGCCGCGAGCCGCGACGAGTCGTGCGGCGCGTCATCATCAGGTGCCGTCGCCGCCGCTGGAGTGCCGGATGCATCGCGCGAAGCCTAGCAGTGAACGGGTGTTCGGTCGAATGTGCTCAGCGGACGACCTGGAGCAGTCGCGGGTCGGTGAGGAGCGCGATGACCGCGCCGCCCACCAGGAAGGGGCCGAAGGGGATGTAGCTCCGCATCCCGACCCGGCGCAGCGCGAGCAGCGCGATGCTGGTACCTGCGGCCAGGAAGGCGGCTGCGAACAGCGCGGTGAAGATCGCCGGCCAGCCGAGCACGAGCCCGAGCGGCGCCACCAGGTACAGGTCGCCCAGCGCCAGTCCGCCACGCACCACGAGCGCCAGCGCGCCCAGGAACCCGACGGCGGCGGCCGCGCCGATGAGCGCCATGACCGGGTCCATGCCCGGGTTGAACGGCACGAAGGCCACCGCCAGCACGATGAGCGGGTCCAGCACGAGGTGCGGCAGGCGCCGCTGCTCGAGGTCCGTGGCGGTCAGCACCACCAGCAGGGCCAGCAGGACGAGGTGCACGGCGGTCGCCCACCACGGCAGCTCCGAGCGCAGCACGACTCCGGCGGCCACTGCGGCGCTGACCAGGCCCAGCAGCACCGTTCGGACGCCCACGGGCCGACGTCGGGCCTCATCCGGTGGCCAGACACTGGCGAGGCGCTCCGCGACGACCCCGCCCACGCCGAAAACGGCGCCGACCACGATCGCAGCCAGGGTCACGCGCTCCTCCTCATCGCACGCCCGGTGCGTCCGGGCACCAGCATCCTACGATCCGCCGCACGGATCGCCATAGGCCGATGGTCCGCTTCGCCGTCACGCCGGCTGGCACGAGGCGTGCTTCACCGAGATCCGAGGCCGGCACCGTCCGGCCCGCTCGAACGGGAGGAACCCATCCATGGACAAGGACCGCGTCGAGGGCCCGCTCAAGGAAGCGGGCGGCAAGGCGAAGGAAGCGTGGGGCGATCTGACCAACGACCGGGAGACCGAGGCCGAGGGCGAGGCCGACCAGGTCGAGGGCAAGGTCCAGCACGAGTGGGGCGAGGGCAAGGACACCGTTCGCGACGCCACGGACGACTGATTCGTCCCCTCCGAACCGATGCGCCCCGCTGGCATTCCGGCGGGGCGCATCTTCGTGCTGAATCTGGCCCGCAACTCCGCGACGGAACGCTACCGCGAGTTTGCCCCGTACTCGAGCGCCAGCGCCACGAGCGCGCTGACGGCCGCGCCGGTCGCACCCTTCGGACCGTACGGCTTGTCGGCGTTCAGGTAGGCGGTCCCGGCGATGTCGACGTGGATCCACGGCACGGTCGCGAATTCCGACAGGAACACCGCCGATTTGATGAGCCCGCCGTCGCGGGTGCCGGAGTTCACGATGTCGGCATAGGGCGAGTCGTAGCTCGCCCGGTACTCCCCGACGAGTGGCATCTCCCAGAACCACTCCCCCGCCCTGTCCGCCGCAGCGGCGAGCTCATCGCCCCACTCGCGTGGCTTCGCGAAGTAGGCGCTCACCTGGTCCCCGAAGGCAATGCTGTGCGCACCGGTCAGGGTCGCCACGTCGACGAGGTGCGTGGCGCCCTGGCGCTCGGCCCAGGTCATGGCATCGGCCAAAATCAGGCGACCCTCGGCGTCGGTGTTCGTGACCTCGACGGTCATGCCATTCATGGCCTTCACCACGTCCCCCGGCCGCTGGGCGTTTCCGCCGGGCATGTTCTCGACCATGGGGGCGACGGCCATGAGCGGGGTCTCCGGGGCGAGCCGGGCGAGCGTGCGTACCGCCGCGATGACGGCAGCGGCACCTGACTTGTCGTGCTTCATGTCGCCCATGTTCTCGGACGGCTTGATGCTGATCCCGCCGGAGTCGAAGCAGACTCCCTTTCCGACGATCGCCAGCCGCCGGTCGTCCGGCGCATCCTTCCACCCGGGGAGCCGGACGGCGATCAGGCGCGGCTCGTGGGTCGCGCCCTGCCCGACGCCGAGGAGCAGCCCCATGCCGAGCTCCTCCATCTGCTCGGGGCCCAGTACCTCCACCTCGCAGCCATCATCGGTCAGCGCGCGCGCGACCTCCGCCATGCGCTCGGGATACAGGTCGTTGGCCGATCGGTTGGCGAGGTCCCGGCCGAACAGGATGCCCTCGCCCACCGTCGCGCCGCGATCAAGGGCCGCCTGGGATGCCCCGCCGACGAAGACCACCTCGTCGACGGAGCGGGCCATCGCCTCGGTGTCACGCACCCGGCCGTAGATCGCGGTGGACCGGTACGTCCCGGCCACGGCTCCGGCGGCGGCGGCGGCGAAGGCGTCGTCGTCCTCGCCGTCGCGGAGCCACAGTGCCAGGGTTCGCGCGCCGCGTCCGTTGAGCTGACGGGTCGCAACCTGGGCAAGGCGGCGCGCCCGGAAGCCCGCGCGACCGCGGAGACCGGCATTGAGCAGCAGGAGCCGGCCGGCCGGCAGCGATCCGCCGTCGATCAGCGCGGCGGCGTGCTCGATCGGGTTGAACTCGCCCCAGGCGATGGCGTCGTGGATGACGCCGCCCGCGGCGGCGTCGAGCTCGGCAAGGTCGCCGGAAAGGTCGGTCTCGTCCTTGTACACCGGGACGGCAAGGACATCGGCCTCGACCGAGGCAGGACCGTCAGTGGTGGCGCGCATGCGCATGCGTGGTGGCACCTCGTGGTGGATCGGGGTGGGAAGACCGCGAGTATACGGTGGGAGCTCGATCGCTAGCGGCAGTCCTGGATGCGCGCCGAGAACATCGTGAACGCCGATCCCGGCGCCACCTCGGTCCCCGCGGCTGGCTCCTGGTCGATGATCCCCTCCGGCTGCTGGGGGTCCTGGGCGCAGCGCACGGTCCAGTTCAGGTTGGCGGCGGAGGCAGCCTCGATCGCGTCGGCGGTCGACATCCCGACGGTGTCGGGCACGGCGACCCGTCCGGGTTGCGCCGGCGTCCCTGCCTCCGTGGCCGAGGGAGTGGCTTCGCCCGCTCCCCCGTCGCCGCCCTGGCGTCCGAGCTCGAGGAGTGGCACCACGAGGAACAGGACGACCGCGGCGACCGCGGCGAGAATGGCGAGAGAGCCGAAGAGGTTCCAGAGGCCCGCCCGGCCGCGCCGGCTCCACGCACTGCGGCGCCCGGGCGCGGATGGCCGCGCAGGCCCGGCGGCGCGCCGCGGCGCCGGTCGGGATCGCGTCCCGCGCGGGACGGGCGGCGGAACGTAGCCCGCGACCGGTGAGACCGGCGCCACGGTGCGAACGACGCGCGTGTCGTCGTCACGCGACTGTCGCTGCTCGGCCGCGGCCGCGTCGAGCGCACGGTCCATGGCCGCGGCCGTGCGGAACCGGGCCTCCGGGTCGCGCCGCAGCGCCTGCAGGATCGCTTCGTCCAGGCGGCCGGCCACCCCCTCGACCAGGGTCGACGGCGGCCGGACCTCGCCGCGCTGATGGGCCTCGCTCACGTCAGCCGGCGTGGCGCCGGGAAACGGCACGCGACCGGTGAGCGCCTCGTAGAGGACCGCCCCGAGACTGAACAGGTCGCTCGCCGGGGTCAGCGCCTCGCCGTGCAGCTGCTCCGGTGACATGTACTGCAGGGAGCCGATGCTGGTGTCGTCATCGACGCCGTCGTGTGGGGGACGGGCAATGCCGAAGTCGATCAGCTTCGCCGGACCGGGTCCGAGCATGACGTTCCCGGCCTTCACGTCACAGTGGACCAGGCTTCGCTCGTGAACGAGGCGCAGTCCGGCCAGCAGCTCGCGACCGATG
>JAHWJN010000012.1:10573-15907 GCA_019348395.1 Chloroflexota bacterium | reverse complement strand
GGGACGGCGGGTCCCGCTCCCCCAGCGCCCGCGCCTCGGAGTGACGCTACGGGTTACGCACCCCGCTCGACGCCGTCCCCACCGGCACGCCGCTCGACGCCGTCCCCACCGGCACGCCGCTCGACGCCGTCCCCACCTACCGAGAGCAGGCTGGGAAGGTCGGCGACGGAGTCGACGACCGCGGTCGGGCGCCGGGCGCGGTAGTCGATCAACGCGTCACGGTCGAAGGTCGCGATCTGCTCGGACTGCCAGCGGTGGCGCAGGAAGGACCCGGCGGATGCCGCCACCGCCCCCGCGTCGACGAAGCCGTCGAGCGCCACCAGCAGGACGGAATCGAGGTGCACCTCCTCGAGCTCGTTCAGCGCGTCGGAGAGCCGCTCCCCCTCCAGGTGGATGAACCCGAACACCCGGCAATCCTCCGTGTATGCCGAGAACTCGAACTCCCGTTGCAGGCCGCGACCGTCGGCCGCCGATGGCCGCTCGTCCTCATCCTCGGACTCCGGGTCGCCGGCAAGCCAGTCTCGGAGGCCTGCAAAGCCGCGATCGTCCATCGGCCTCAGGCAGAGCTCGCGGAGCGACGACGTCGCGGGCGATGGAGTGGCGCGACCTCGCGGCCGTCCGTTGCCGGCGTGAACAGGACGCTCGGATCGGCCTCCGGTGGGGCGTCGGCGAACATCCTGCAGAAGAGCTCGACGAGCTCCGGGTCGAACTGCGTGCCCGCCTGCGCACGGAGCTCTGCGATGGCCGCCTCGTGGCCGATCGCGTTGCGGTACGGACGGTCGCTGAGCATCGCCTCGTAGGCGTCGGCGACCGCAACGATCCGCGCGCCGAGGGGGATGTCGGATCCCCGCAGCCCGTGTGGATAGCCATGCCCGGAGTACCGCTCGTGGTGATGGAGGATGATCGCCGCCGCGTCCTTCACGGCGGCGACGCGGTTGAGGATCTCCTGCCCGATACGCGGGTGCTGCACGACGGATTGCCATTCATCGGGCGACAGCGGGCCAGGCTTCTCGAGGATCTCGTCGGGAACGCCGACCTTGCCGATGTCGTGCAGCAACGAGGCCACGCGGACGCGCTCCACCTCCGCGTCCGGGAGCTCGAGCCTGCGTGCCAGCGCCATGGCAATGGTGGCGATGAGCGATGACGGCCGGCCCCGATAGTGAGGCAGCGGCATGATGACCGATGCCAGCGCCGCCTCCGCCGCCCGGCGTCCTCGCTCGGCGACTTCGGCAGCCGCCGCGCGGGCCGCCTTGGAGATGGGTGCGCGCGGGATGCGAGCACTGTCGTCATCGGCCTCCGCGAACACGTAGGTCTGGTCGCGGCCCAGGGACTTCGCGGCGTACATGGCCGCGTCGGCGTCACGGAGCAGGTCGTCGACCCGCAGCGGCTGCCCATGCCCACCGGCCAGCCCGATCGACACCGTCACGCCGAGCTCTTCGCCGGGTGCCACGGTGAACCGCTCCTTCGAGACCTGAAGGCGCAGCTTCTCCGCGACCGCGGTTGCCTCGTCCACGGTCGTCTCGGCGAAGACGACCACGAACTCCTCGCCGCCATACCGGCCAATGGTGTCGCTGCGACGAACGTTGTGACGGAGGACGGCGGCGATCCGTTCGAGGACACGGTCACCGACCTCGTGGCCATAGGTGTCGTTGACCGGCTTGAAGAGGTCGAGGTCGATGAACGCCACCGTCAGCGGCCGCCCGTAGCGCGCGGCGCGCTCGACCTCGTCATAGAGGGTGGCGAGCAGCATCGGTCGGTTGGCGACATGGGTCAGCCGGTCCGTGGTGGCAGCCTCCACGGCGGTCGCGAGTCGCTCCTGCAGCTGCACGATGCCGGCAGCAACCGGGGCAAGCGCCCCGAACGACGATGGCTCCGGCATGTGACGGTCACGCGCTCCGACGATCGCGCGTGTCGCTGCGGCGAGTGACTCCACGCCGTCGCGCAGTCCGGCGCCGCGCGCGAGGAACCCGCACCACATCGCCATGGCAGCCACGCCCCCGACGACGGCCGCCTCGATGGTCCCGAGGACGAGCGCGACGACGAGCGTGGCACCCGCCAGGCCAGCGATCGACCAGGCGAGGACACGGCGCTGGTTCGGCATGTCGGCAGGGTATCGGCAGCCGCCGCTGCGCCGAACCCACCGATGGTACGCCGGTGCTCTTCCGATCGGCCCATCGGGAAACCGGTGGGCACCCACCCGATGGGTAGCGACCGCCTCAGGCGGCCGGCTCCACCTGGAGGCTCAGGGCTCGCTCGAGGAATCGGATGAGCTGGCCGCGGGTGACCTGCCCGTTCGGGCAGTATCGGTCCTCCCCGCAGCCGCTCGTGATGCCGGCGGCCGCGAGGCGGTTGATGGCCGGCTCGTGGACGAGGTCGCTGTCATCGGTGAAGTAGTCGCGGTCCGCCTCCGGGAGTTCCATGGCGCGGTCGAGGAAGGTCGCGAACTGCGCCCGCGTCACCTCGCCGTCGGGGCAGAAGCGGTTCTCCCCGCAGCCGCTGGTGATCCCGGCCGCCGCGAAGCGGTTGATGGCGGTCTGCTGCGGCACATCGTTGTCGTCGGTGAAAAAGTCCGCCGTCGTCACCGGCAGCCGGAACATCCGGACGAAGGTCTGGGCCAGCTCGGCGCGGGTCACGATCTCATCGCACTCGTCCGCCTCGCACTCCGGGAGCGGGGGTGGAGGCGCCGGTGTCGGGGTCGGGGCAACGGTCGGCTCGAGGACGACCTCCGTGGCCTCGGCGGTCGGCCCGGGTTCGGCGACGGGCTCCTCATCGCTGCCGAACGGGTCCTGGCTCAGGATGAACACCCCGGCCAGGATCCACAGGGCGAGCAGCACGAAGAGCGCCCCCCCGCCGCCTGTTCCCTCGCCATGCATGCGCTCACCGGGTGCAGGGCACGTGCCACCACCTACCAGAGGGCGAGGCCGGTCTCCTCGTCGTGCAGCCGAGCGAGCGACACGTCCCCGAGCTCGCGGATCATGACCTCGGCGGCGAAGACCTCGGTACCGCGCCGCAGGTGCCCGCCCACGGTGGCGCCTCCCGCATCGGCGAAGGTGGCGTGCACATGGAGGAACGGCTTGTCGTCACGGAGGCTGACATTGCCGACGAAGCCGGTGATCTCGTGGTGCGTATCGGACTCGAGCTCGAGGTAGCGGTGCTCACCCTGCTCGTAGTACGCGTAGCGGGCGCGCCGCACGGCGCCGATGGCGGTCACCTGCGCCGCGGTGATCTCCCGCTCGAGGCAGAACCGCTCGATCTCCTCGACGAGGTCGCTCCCCGTGGCGAGCCTCCCGGCGAACGCTCGGCCCGCCTTGGCTTCCCAGAACTTGGTTGGCATCGGTCCTTCCTTACTCGAAGTGCGTCAGATTGCGGACGATCGGCACGGAGGCGGCCACCCGTGCCGGGTAGAGCCCGGCCAGCGATGCGACGCCGACGCCCAGCAGAACCACGGCCACCAGCAACGGCCACGGCAGCCGCATCCCGGCCGACAGCTCGGCGGACACACCGCCACCGATCAGTGTGGCCGCCACGAGCAGCCCGACCGCCACGGCCAGCACGCCGGCGATCGCGCCCATGATGGCTGCCTCGGCCACCACCATGGCCTGCACCTGGCCGACGGTCATGCCGTGGGAGCGCAGGATCGCGATCTCGCGAACCCGCTCGCTGATGCCGACGCCAAGGGTGTTCACGATGCCGAGTGCGCCGATGGCCACTGCCACCAGTGCCAGCGCATCGAACAGTCCGATGAGCGCGTCGAGCGAGCGCGCCAGGTCACCCGCCAGCTCCCGCGGCGTGAGCGACTGACCGGCCAGGTCGCGGGCCGTGTCGCGGATCGCGGCGACGACGGCAGGGCGAGGCACGTCAGGGTGCGGAACCATAATCCACAGGGACGCCGAGGTCACCTCGAACCGGTCCCGGGCGTCGGCGGCGCTGATGATGAGGGCACCGTCGGCGGTGCGCGCGGGCAGGCTGTGCTCGACGATGCC
The DNA here is from genome assembly GCA_019348395.1 of Chloroflexota bacterium. Taxonomy (GTDB): domain Bacteria; phylum Chloroflexota; class Limnocylindria; order QHBO01; family QHBO01; genus JACDBZ01. The sequence continues at coordinate 11,924 of JAHWJN010000012.1, read as the reverse complement.
GGCAACCACGAATTCACCGGCGACACCTCCCGGGCGGGCGAGCGCCACCACGTCCCCCACCTCGATGCGGGCCCGATCGGCCAGGGTCGCCGGCACCAGCACGGCTCCGCCACTGCGGAGGGCGGCGAAGGCCTCCGCGCGGCGCGCGCCGTCGATGATCAACGCTCCCTCGTCCTGGAACACGTTCGGATCGATCCCGGCGACGACCGTCTCCTCCGCGCCGTCGGGCGTCACGCGGACGGCGGGGACCTCGAGCACGGGACTGACCACCTGGACCCCATCGGTCGCCTCGAAGGTCGGACGGAAGGCCTCGGTGTCCAGCGCGATCCCGGTCCGTATGGCGTGGCCGCCCGGCAGGATGGAGGACACCCGCCGCTCCGTGCCTTCGCGGGCGGACTCGGCCACCGTGCCGAGAGCCACGACCGCGGCGAGTGCGATCATCATGGCGCCGACCGTGAGGCCGGTCCGCGCCGGGTCCCGTGCCAGGTTGGCCCGACCGAGGTAGCCCTGGGCCCCGAAGAACCACTCGAACGGGCGGCCGATGAGGCGTCCCATCGGCTCGAGTACGAAGGCGGTGGCGAGTGCCCCGCCGACGAGCAGGCCGAGCGCGACGAGCACGGGGACCAGTGGCGCATCAAGATCCGACACGACCAGCAGGCCGACGCCCCCCAGCACCACGGGCAGCTCGGCCATCAGCACCGGGCGGAGGCGATCGAGGAGGCCGCGGTCCGGGCGCCGGGACGGCCGCAGGGCATCGAGGGGAGCGAGCCGTGCGGCTCGCATGGCGGGCGCGACCGCCGCGACGAGCGTGACGCCGATCCCGAGCCCCGCCGCGACGAGGAGGCCGCCGATCGGCAGCGCAAGCCCCTCGACCAGGGCCGCCCGGCTGGCGCCGACGGCCCCCACCATCAGCGCCGCCAGCACGATGCCGAGTGCGACGCCGAGCACGCTGCCCGCGACGCCGATGGCGAGGGCCTGGCGGAGCACGAGGCCGAGGACCTGGCGCGAGGTCGCGCCCGCGGCCCGGAGCAGTCCCAGCTCACGCACGCGCTCGCCGACGGTCATGGCCATCGTGTTGCCGACCAGGAAGCCGCCGACGACGAGCGCGACCAGCCCGAACAGCAGTGCCACACCGACGAACCCCGCCTGCGCCGACGCCATCCCCGCGGCCGCCTGCTCCGGCGTCTCGACCACGTACGGCTCGGTCAACGTGCCGGTGACCCGTGCGACCTCCCGATCGTCCGGCGCCGGGCCGAGGTCGACGTCGAGGTAGCGGATCGGCGCAGGCACCTCGAAGGCCGCGTCGAGTGCCGACCGCACCATGACGAGCACGTCGCCGCCGGCCGTGGCG
>JAHWJN010000012.1:8803-10474 GCA_019348395.1 Chloroflexota bacterium | reverse complement strand
ATGCGACCTCCCGATCGTCCGGCGCCGGGCCGAGGTCGACGTCGAGGTAGCGGATCGGCGCAGGCACCTCGAAGGCCGCGTCGAGTGCCGACCGCACCATGACGAGCACGTCGCCGCCGGCCGTGGCGGCCAGGCCGCGGTCGGAGAGGAGCCCGACGATCTCGAGCGCAGGAAACCCCTGCCGCCGGCCGTCGAGGAGAAGCTGGTCGCCGACGCCGAGCCCATGCCGAGAGGCCCACGATGCCGCCACCAGGGCGTCGGTGGTGGCATCGGCACGGAGCGCGCGCCCGTCGACGACGGTGTCGGGCCGCACCTCGGCATCCGCCTCCGGGTCGACCCCGTAGACCGTCAGGTCGAACACCGCCTCGTCGGCGCCCGGCGCGGTCGATACGGTCAACCGCCGCTCGGCCACCGGGGCCGCTGCATCGACCCCCGGCAGCGAGCGGACCGACTGGACGGTGCGCGGCCTGAATCCGCGCTCGTCGAAGGCACGCAGCCGAACGTCGGCCGAGCCCAGCAGTTCGGCGGTGGCGCCGTGCAGCGCCTGCTCCGAGGAGGCGCCGGTGATGAAGGTGGCGGCGACGACCGCCACGCCCAGGGCGATGCCGAGCACCGTGAGCGCGGTGCGGAGCGGGCGGGCGCGGAGCCCCCGCCAGGCGAGCGTCCCCAGGCGCATCGGTCGCTAGAGCCCCAGCTCCGCCAGGCGACGGATGAGCGGCTTGGCGTCGTGGTCACGGCGGCGACCGAGCCTGATCTCGTCACGGATCTCGCCGTCCCGCACCACGAGCACCCGGTCGGCGTAGGCGGCGGCCCGCGCGTCGTGGGTGACGAGCACGATGGTCTGCCCGAGGCGATCCGCGGAGTCCCAGAGCAGGTCGAGGATCTCGGCGCCGGTCGTGTAGTCGAGATTTCCGGTGGGCTCGTCAGCCAGCAGGATGGCCGGGGCGGCAGCCAGGGCGCGGGCCAGCGCCACGCGCTGCTGCTCGCCGGCGCTGAGCTGATCCGGACGATGCTCCGCCTTCTCCGAGAGCCGGACCAGCCCCAGCAGCTCGTCGACGCGGGACCGATGCCGGTCCAACGCGTCTCCGGCGATGAGGAACGGCAGCGCCACGTTCTCGGCGACGCTCAGCAGCGGGATCAGGTTGAAGTACTGGAACACGAAGCCGGTCTTCGCGCGGCGCGTGAGGGTGCGCTGCTCCTCGTCGAGAGTGGAGATGGCAATTCCGTCGATCACCACCTCGCCCTCGGTCGGCAGGTCGAGCCCGCCCAGGAGGTGGAGCATCGTCGACTTGCCCGATCCGGACGCACCCATGATGGCGACGAATTCGCCGCTGTCGACGGTCAGCGAGACGCCACGGAGTGCATCGACGACCCCCTCGCCGACCGGGTAGCGCTTGACGAGGTCACGGGCCTCGAGGATCGGCGACATGCGCGGCAGTCTACCGTCCGAACCGCGGGGGCCGGGAGGCCCGGTTGTCGGCCGGGCGTCAGCCGAACAGGAAGCCGATGAACGCGCCGACGATCGACTCGAGCAGACCGGGCTCGGACCGATCGGGGGTGCGCACCTCCAGCGCGACGGGGTCGACGTCGATCGGATCGGCGACCGCTGCCGTGTCGGCCCGCGAGTTCGTCACCGTGAGGGTAGCGGCTCGCTGAGCGGCACGCTCCTCG
>JAHWJN010000012.1:0-8705 GCA_019348395.1 Chloroflexota bacterium | reverse complement strand
TCGGACCGATCGGGGGTGCGCACCTCCAGCGCGACGGGGTCGACGTCGATCGGATCGGCGACCGCTGCCGTGTCGGCCCGCGAGTTCGTCACCGTGAGGGTAGCGGCTCGCTGAGCGGCACGCTCCTCGTCGGTCAGGCGCCGGGCGATGTCCACCGTCCAGGTGGACGGAGAGACTTGAGTCGTCACGCCGTCCAGACCGGCCGTCGAGGTCGGGCGCGCCGGGACGGCCATGCGCACGACCTTCGGCTCCGGCTTCGGCTCCGGCTTCGGCTCCGGCGTCGACGCGACCAGCTGGGCCTGCTGGGCGACCGGCGCCGTGGCGTTCCCGCCACCGCCACCGCTGCCGCTGGGCGGGGGCGCGGGCGCAGGCGCGGGGGCTGGAGCCGGTGCGCGTGCCGGGGCCGGCGCGGGGGCTGGAGCCGGTGCGGGTGCCGACTTCGGCTGGAGGAACAGCTGGGTGTACATCCGGGTGTTCTGGACGTAGCCGAGGAACTCCTTGTTGTCGGCCGCGGCAGCACCGACGCCGCCGTGCGTGAACCGGCGGTCGAGCACGTTGGCACGATGTCCGGTCGAGCCCATGAACTGCTCGTGAGCGCGAACCGGGGAGTAGTCGTCGGTGCGGCCCGAGTTCCAGGCGATGTTCTCGCCGGCCCAGTCGTAGGCCACGCCGTTGCTGGTGTAGTAGGCGTAGACGAGGCAGCCGCACCCGGGAATCGTGTGACTGAAGTAGTTGCGCTGCAGCATGTCGCTGCTGCGCCATCGGGCCAGGCTCACCATGGTCCCGTGAGACTGCAGCGGCGCGAGGCCGTTGTTGACCCGGGCTCCGTTCATGAGCTGCCAGAGCGTGCCCTCGGCAGCCCCCTGGTTCCACCCGGTCGTCGACGACGGGCTCCATGCGATCGCGACCGCGGCGAGCACGGCGCTCAGTCCGAGGCCGAGGGCGCGGAGGGCGATGCCACGTGGCTGCGAAGTCGGCTTAACCATCGGATCTCCGGGATGCGGATCGGTGGCGTGGGTACGGGCGGCTCGGCGCCCACCACCACCCTACGGACCGGTGGCCGCCGGGTCAGTAGCCCGCTGGTCCCGTCCGGCACTGGTACCCCGGGGGAGTCGGGTACCACCCCGACCCGTACGATTCGGTCCGGCCCAGCATCGGCACACGGAGTGCATGGCGGTGCGGCATGACGAAGGCGCACTCGGTCCTGGTGGTCGACGACGAGCCGAGCGTCCGCGAGCTGTTCGTGGACGCCCTGGAGGAAGCCGGGCACCGGGTCGAGGTCGCCGGGGACGGTGAGCAGGCGCTCGACCGACTGCGGAGCGGTGCCGCTCCCTGCGTCGTCCTGAGCGACGTCCGGATGCCGCGCATGGACGGATGGGAGCTGAGTCGCGCGGCCGGACAGGATCCTCAGCTCTCCGCCATCCCGGTCGTGGTCATGACCGGCGACCGGATCCTGTCGTTCACGTCGCCGGCCCGGGACAAGCCGTACTCCGTGGCCGAGCTGGACGCCCTGGTGCAGCGGAACTGCCGACTGCACCGCGAGATCGAGCGCTAGCCTCGTTCCTCCCGCTGCTCGTCGGTGAGCCGATCGACCGCCTCGCGCAGCTCGGTGGCCGACTCCCCCATCTGCCCGGCGGCCTGCCGCTGCTCCCCCGCGGCGACCCGCAGCTCACCTGCCGCGACCCGTAGATCGTCGGACGCGAGCTCGGGCTCCTCCACCTCGGCGGCCGCCCGCTCCGCCTCCGCCCGCTCGGCCGCCTCCTCCTCCTCGACCTGGTCGGCGGCCATGGCCACCAGCTCCTCGGGCGCCGCGTCGGGCTGCTGCTGGCGCAGCTCCTCCATGACGTCGTCGCGCTCATCAGGCTCGCTCTCCTCGAGCGTCCGCAGGTTCACCGCGTAGTTGAAGAACGTGTTCAGCACGGCAAGAACCGGGATCCCGAACAACGCACCGAAGACCCCCGCCACCTGGGCACCCACCAGGAGGCCGATCAGCACGAGCAGCGGATGCATGCCGAGCGCCTCCTGCATGAGCCGCGGCTGGAGGTAGTTCACGAGCACGGTCTGGACCACGAGCAGCAGCGGGCCGACGAGGAGCAGCGCTCCGGGGTCGAAGATGGCCACGGCCAGGATCGGCGGCACCAGGGCGAGCGGTGGACCGAAGAACGGGATGAGCATGGCGAGCGCCGAGGCGGCCGTGATGAAGAACCCGTACGGCAGACCGACCAGCACGATCACCGCGACGGTGAGGAGCGTCTGGATGCCGGCAAGGATCACCTGCGCGCGGAGGAAGCCGCCGAAGGCCAGCGACACGTTGCGCTCGAAGATGTCGGCCTCCTCGCGGTAGCGCGTGGGGACGACCCGCTTCAGCCGGGCGATGATCCGCTCGCTGTCGGCGAGCATGTACAGGCTGAGGATCACCACGAGCACCAGTCCACCGAGGACCCCGATGGTGACCTCCGGCACCTCCTCGACGGAGCCTCCCAGCGTCCTGGCCAGCGTGTCCTCGATGTCCTGGTAGAGGCTGACGAGGTTCGGCTGGAAGCGGCCGAGATCGAGCGCGTCCTCCCACGTCCGCAGGGTGCCCATGATCCGGACGCGAGTGAGCGGGAAGTCGGCGGCCATGGCGGCGACGTTGGCCGCGATGGATGCCGCGGCGTAGAAGAGGAACGCGCCGCCCATCAGCAGCGTGGCGGTGTACACGAGCCCGATCGCCACGCCCCGGCCGACGCGAAACCGCTCGTGAATCCAGGCCACCACCGGCGAGAGGATGAATGCCAGCAGCCAGGCGACGAAGATGGTCAGCGCGATCTGGGAGAACCCGCCCAGGATCTGCAGCACCAGGCCGAGCAGCAGCAGGGCGACGTAGACGGTCGCCAGGATGATGAAGACGGAGCGCCACCAGCGCTCCCGCCGGGCTCTGGTCGGGTCGGGACGGGGCTCCATCGGCGCGATCATGGCAGGCCGATGCGCGTCACGTCGCCCGCTTCGGCACCGGCCTTGCGTCAGAATCAATCCATGACCGACGCGGAAGAGCAGGGCGCGGAACGAGACGACCTCGCCGATCTGGGCCCGGAGCAGGGGGGCGGACCGCCGGCGGCTCTGCCTTGGACCCTGGTGGTCGAGGGAGAGCATGCCTGGTCGGCGGACCTGGAGCACGGCGCGGTGCTGCCGTGCGTGGACGACATCGTGGAGTTCATCGACGCGACCGGGGACCGGCAGATCTACCGGGTGACCCGCATCGTCCACACCCTGCAGCCGACGGCCAGTGACCGGCCACGCGTCCGTGACGAGGACACCGGACCGAACGCGACCGTCGACGAGACCGACGCCCGGCCGGTGCGCGAGCTGCGTGCCGGACTGCCGCGCGTCTTCGTTCGCGCGGAGAAGAAGGCCGATTAGACCGGTCGGGGCGCCTCGGTCCAGGGACGAGCCGCCCCGTCGACGATCTCGCCGAGCCGCTGCAGGCGCGGGACGGACCGAGCGCGGAGCGCCGGCTCCGGCTCGGGGCCGATCGCGTCGCGCCACACTGCCCTACCCGCCAAGAAGCCGGAGGCGCCACCGCGGCAGGCCGCTTCCACCGCGGCCGGGAAATCGTCGATGGTGACGCCCGAGGAGAGCACGACCCACGGGCACGGCAGCGAGTCGCTCATCCGGCGGCACGCCTCCGACACCGAATCAGGGTCGCCGCGGCCGTTGAACGGCACCTGCGCCTTGTACAGGTCGGGCCGATGCGCCCCCAGCTCCGCAGTCGCCTCCAGCAGGGCGTCCTCCCGCTCGCTCCAGTCCGGCTCCTCGGTGCCCGACGGAGGTCGGACGACCCCTTCGACGATCCCCGGCAGTCCGGCGGCGCGAGACCGCTCCAGGAAGCGGCCGACAAGGTCGGCGCGCGCCTCGGCCGAGCGATCGGGCTTCCAGATGACGAGCAGCTTCGCCGCCACCGCTCCGGCCTCGGCGGCCGCCACGAGGTCGACCGAGTCGTCGAGGCCGGTGTCGTCGACCGCGCCGCCGAAGGGTTGCACCAGGTCGTCGGCCGCGACGATCAGCCCGCAGCCGGGGTCCAGCGCGCGCGCCTCCAGGATCGGGGCGAAACCCTCCGGCGCGTCGATCAGCATGGCCGATGCATGGGGGGACAGGATCCGCGCCACGGCGAGCTTGAATGCGACACGCCGCTCCAGCGAAATCTCGCCGGACAGCTTCTCGGCGAACATCGCGCGCAGCGACTCGCGCTGGTCCATTGCCACCATGGCGAAGGCGCCCGACGAACGGGCGATCTCGGCGAGGCGCGCATACGAGGTCTGGTCGGTCATCGAACCTCTCTCAGGATGATCGGCTCCGCGGGCGGCGCGGCGGCCAGGTGGGCATCAAGCTCATCGGGGGTGGGGATCGCCTCGCGGCCGTCCAGCCCGCGGCAGGACAGGGCCGCCGCCAGGTTGGCACGGCGCAGCGCCTCGGGCAGCTCGAATCCGGCGACGAGGGCGGCCAGCAGCGCTCCGTGGAAGACGTCACCGGCCCCCAGGGTCGAGCGAACGGCGACCGGCGCCGGCCCCACCCGGCAGGCACCGGCCGCGTCGGCGGCCAGCGCGCCCCCGACACCCAGGGTGGCGACCACGCGCAGCGCGCCGTCGTCGAGCGCCGCCTGCACGGCGGCGCCGAGATCCCGGTCCGGATAGCGCGACCGCAGCGACGCCGCCGTTGGCGCGTAGACGCCGATGCCCTCGATCGACAGGCCGTCGATGGGATTGCCGGCATCGACCGACAGCGACGCGGGATCCAGGTCGGCGGCGAGCGGCCACCCGACGTGGTCGACGTGGACCCACGTCGCCGCGCCGGCCGCCTCGAGTGCTCTGGGCGAGAGCCCGTCGAGCGTGGCGCCCGGGGCATGGAGGATCGATCTGGTGGCGTGCTCCGCGTCGAGCAGGATGACGCTCTCCGGGGTGTCGCCAGGGCGACGAACCAGCAGCTCGACGTCCACGCCCTCTGCCGCCAGCGCGTCCCGCACGGCGATGCCGGCCGCATCGGCGCCGATGGCTCCGCACATCGCCACCGACCGTCCGAGCCGCGCCGCGGCCACGGCGGCGGTCGCCGCCGGGCCACCACCTGACCGCTGGATGGCGTCGACCACCATCCGCCCGTCGGGATCCGGCCAGCGCGGCAGCTCCACGACCAGGTCGGACGTCGCGAGCCCGAGGCACACGATCTCGGCGGTCATCGGCGCGGAATGGTGCATCTGCGCACCGCTGGCGGCAGCATCGGCCTCAAGGCTAGCGCCCGCGTGGCCGGCGCGTGCCGAAGCGGCCGCACGAAGCGGTATACCGCTCGATAGACTCGAATCCTGTAGTGACCGCCCTCGCCCAGATCACGCCCAACCTGCTGGTGCTGCCCGACACGTGCAACGTCTACGCGTTGCGCGACGGTGACCGCACCCACCTCGTGGACTTCGGCTCCGGCACCGTGCTCGAGCGACTCCGGGCCGCGAACTTCCCGGACGCCAGCGACGTGCTGGTCACCCACCACCACCGCGACCAGGTGCAGGGCCTGCGATCGGCGGTGGACGCCGGGATCCCGATCTGGGTGCCGCCGGTCGAGCAGAACCTGGTGGCCGGCGCGAACGAGCACTGGCAGGCGCGCCACATCTCGAACAGCTACAACGTTCGCCAGGATCGCTTCTCGCTGCTCAACTCGGTCCCGATCGCGGGTACGGTGACCGAGTACCGGCCGATGCGCTTCGGCGAGCTCGAGCTGACGCCGATCCCGACGCCGGGCCATACCATCGGCTCGGTCAGCTACCGGGCCGAGATCGACGGGCAGCGGGTCGCCTTCACCGGCGACCTTCTCTACGCCGCGGGCAAGGTGTGGTCCCTGGCCGCCACGATGTGGAGCTACGGCGAGCTCCAGGGCGTCGCCTCGACCATCCTGTCGCTGCTGGCGCTGCGCGAGAAGCGGCCAGAGCTGCTGCTTCCATCTCACGGTGAACCGATCACCGACCCGATCGCCGCCATCGACCGCACCGTGACCGAGCTCCGGCGCCTGCTCGAGGTCCGCGGCTCCCACCTCGACCTCGAAGACTGGCTCGACCGTCCCTACGTCGAGCTTACGCCGCATCTGCTCCACAACCGCACGAGCCAGGCGTACGGATACGTGCTGAAGAGCCACAGCGGGAAGGCGCTGCTCTTCGACTATGGCTACGACTTCACCACCGGGCTCCCCGCCGGGACCGACCGCGCGGGGCGCCGTCCGTGGCTCTACACCATCGAGCGGCTCAAGCGCGAGCAGGGCATCGACCACATCGACGTGGTCATCCCCACCCACTATCACGACGACCACGTCGCCGGGATCAACCTGCTGCGGGAGGTGGAGGGCACCGAGGTCTGGACGCCGGAGAACTTCAGCGACGTCATCGAGCGGCCGGAGCGGTACGACCTGCCCTGCCTCTGGTACGAGCCGGTACCGGTCGACCGCGTCCTCCCGATCGGCGGCACGGTGAGATGGGAGGAGTACGAGATCTCGATCCACGAGCTCCGCGGCCACACCGCCTACGCGGCCGCCTACTCGTTCGAGGCGGACGGCACCAGCGTCGTGATCAGCGGCGACCAGCAGGACTTCGGCTGGGGGCGCCATCCCTTCCCGGAGCGGCTGAACTACATCTACCAGAACCGGGTCACGCTCGACGACTTCGTCGAGTCCGCCGAGCTCTACCGGCGGCTCGCACCCGAGCTCATGGCGGGCGGCCACTGGGCACCCCGCTGGATCGCACCGGACTACCTCGAGATGCTGGCGACCCGCGGCGAGCTGTTCCGGGAGCTCCACCGTTCGCTGCTGCCCCTCGACGAGGTGGACCTGGGGCTGGAGGGCTTCGCCGCGCGGATCGAGCCCTACCGCAGCGAGGTCGCGGCCGGTACCTCGATCGAGCTGGACGTCTGGGTGCGCAATCCATTCCCCGAGGGCGGCGAGACCCGGGTGGAGCTCGCCGTTCCGCCCGGCTGGACGGCCGAACCGCAGGTGGGCTCGACCACGCTCGAGGGCCGCTCGGAGACCACCGTCCGCTTCACGCTGCAGACGGGCTCCGAGGCCGTTCGACGAGCCCGGATCGCGGCCGACGTGACGATCGGAGCGCGTCGGCTGGGCCAGCACGCCGAGGCGCTCGTGACGATCCGCTGATGGAGGTCAGCACCGGCGACGCGGGCCTGGTCGTGGAGTCCGATGCCTACAGGCTCGAGGTCGACCGGTCGAATCCCGTCGCCTGGCTGCACGACGGGACCGGCGCGCGGCCGATGCGCCTCATGCTGCTGGTGGGGCTCGACTCCGACCGCGGCCAGGACGGCACGCTGTTCGTCAGCGAGCCGGTGGTGGAGGAGGCCGACGGCGGCTGCGTCGTGACGGTCGCGGCGGAGAGCACCACCTGGCAGCGCAAGTCGGTCCGGCTCACCTGCCGTGAGGATGAGATCGCCTTCGACGCCACGGTCGCCGGCGCCGGGCGGCTCACCGACGTCCGCCTGCTCGGCGGACCGTACAGCGGCACCGCTCGATGGGGTGGCGGCCGGTTCCACAGCTCCTGGCCGGCGCGCATCCTGTTCGACCCGTCGCCGGACGACCCGCGTCGCGTCCTCCAGCCGGCGGCCGAGCCCGCGTCGATCGGCGTCATCGGCGGCGCGCATCCCGGTCGGGGCCACTGGTTCTTCACCCCCGCGCCGTTCGTGCTGGCCGGCAGCGGAGCCGATCTCGTCGACCCCGATGACCCGGACGGGGCTCCGTGGACCGTGCTCGAGCTGCGGACCGGCGTGGACACCGCGACCTTCACCGAGCTGCGGTACGCCCCGTCGCAGGGCGGCTTCAGCCTCGAGTTGTCGTACGACGGGCAGACCGCGGTCGACGGCTCCTTCACCACGCCGCCGCTCGTCATCCGCCCGGGCGTCTCGAATCCCTACGACGCCGTCGGGCATCACGCTGACCGGCTCCGGTCCGATGGGCTGGCTCCATCCGTCACGCGAACAGCGGCCGACTGGTGGTCGCGACCGATGTTCTGTGGCTGGGGCGAACAGTGCCGGCAGGCTCGCCTCGACGCTGGGAGCCCGATGCCGTACGCCCGCCAGGAGCTCTACGACCGCTCGCTCGCCACGCTGACCGAGCAGTTCGGCGAGGACCCTGCGTGCTGGCGGATGCGGCAAGAGCGCCGCCCCATCAGGTCGCTCACGGGCGTGATCGGCCCCTCGCTGACGATGCCCTACATGGACCGCGGCTCCTGGGTCCACGTCGTCGCCTTCGACGCGGCCGCGCCCGTCGATCCGGCCGCGCCCGTCGATCCCGCCGCGACGCCCGGCGCGCCCTGACCCGGGCGTCGTCAACGCGCCAACGGGTCGAGTTGTGGGTCCTATACGCCCTCAACTCGACCCGGCCGGAGCGCAGCTACGCTCGCGCGGTGCGACTCTTCCTCCTGTGCTTGCGGGCGCGCGGGCGGCTGAAGCTCGGCCGGGGCGTGCGCATCGGCCGCAGCGCCCGGATCCGCGTCGCGCCCGGCGCTCGGGTGACCATCGAGCACGGCGCCCGCATCGGCGACCGCTTCACCCTCGAGGCCTTCGCCGGCCATGTGCGGATCGGCGCCAACGCCTCCCTCGCCGATGCGGTGCGGATCACCGCCCACGCCGATGTCACGGTCGGCGACCACGCCGCCCTGGGCGATCAGGTCGCCCTCCTCACCAGCCTTTCTG
>JAHWJN010000129.1 GCA_019348395.1 Chloroflexota bacterium | reverse complement strand
TGCTCTAACCAGCTGAGCTAGCCGCCCACGAGCAGAGGCGATTCTAGCAGTCTGCGTACGTCCGCGCGATCGCCTCGATGGGCTACCGCTGCCAATCTCCAGGACGTGGAACGGCGGAGGCGAGGACCCGCTGGATCTCGGCGCGGAAGCGCACACCGGACGGGTGGCGCGCCAGCCAGCGCAGGTAGTCGGGATCCTCGTCGGCCAGCTCCGCGATCAAACGGCCCGCGTGATGTCCGAAGTCGAGGGTCCGACCGTCGAAGGTCGAGCCGAGGCCGGGACCGACCGGGACGTCCCCACCTCCGGTCACCTCGAAGGACCGCCGCTCATGATCGGTCACCATCGCACCTCCAGCCCGGGGGATCGCTCGCCTGGCCACCATCCTAGCGCCGGCACGCACGGCGAGCAACGCTCTTCAGCGCTCGTGCACCACGCGCCCATCGATCAGGGTCAGCACCGATCGGACAGCGGCGAGCCGCTCGTCGCACGCCATGAGGACATCCACGCCGGCGTCCAGGATCGCCAGGTCCGCTCGTGCGCCGGGCCGCAGGTGTCCTTCATCGGCGACGCCGAGCGCCCTCGCGGGCGCGATCGTGTACGCGGCCAGGGCCTCCGCCATGCGCAGGGACTCGTCCGGCCGCCAGTCGCCGCGCTCGTCGTCGGGCAGACGCCGGTGAACGGCCGCGAAGAGCCCGAGCCACGGGTCGATGGACTCGACCGGCGCGTCCGAGCCGGCCGCCAGCAGCGCGCCGGCCGAAATCAGCGCGCCCCAGGCATAGGCGTCGGTCTGGCGACCGCCCCAGCAGCGCTCCACGAGGTCGCGGTCGGCCGCCGCGTGGATGGGCTGGACGCTCGCCGTGACGCCGAGCCGCGCGAGGCGATCGCGGTCGGCTGGGCGCATGAGCTGCGCGTGCTCGATCCGATCCGCCGGCATGCCCGACGGGCGCGCCGGCGCTCGCTCGACCGCGTCGAGGACCACGGCCGCAGCCCGGTCGCCGATGGCATGGATGGCCAGTGCGATGCGGGACCGGCGAGACGCTGCGAACAGCGTGTCGAGCTCGTCGTCGCCAACCCGCAGCAGCCCGACGTCGGCGTCGCCGCAGGTCGCCGGCTCGAACAGTGCGGCGGTGCCGCTGCCGAGCGCCCCGTCGGCGTACTCCTTGGCCCAGCCCATCCGCAGCGTGCGGCGAGCCGACAGCGGGTCACCGGTGCGCATCTCTCGCTCCGCGGCGGCCGCGAGCGCGTCGACCGGGATGCCGATGGTCAGGCGCAGCCGGCCGTCCAGCGTGTCCCCGAGCCCGCTCAGCGTCGAGAAGGAGTCGCCGAGGGCCGCATCGGGACCCGTGCCGTTCTCGTCGGTGTAGTCCCCCGCCTCGCTCGCGCCGGTGATTCCGAAGGCCGCGAGCTCATGGAGCAGGGCGTCGACCTGCGGCTCCAGCGCCGCCCCTCCCAGCCGCGGAACGATCCGATTCACGAGGTCCATTGCCGTCTCGCGCAGGATCCCGATCGGCTGCCCCTCCCCGTCCCGCTCGATCCGTCCTCCCTCCGGGTCGGGCGTCGTCGCGGTCACACCCGCCACGCGCAGCGCAGCTGGCGACGCCCACGCCGAGTGGCCGTCGTGACTGGACAGGACGGCCGCGCGATCGCCGACGGCGGTGCGCAGCGGCTCGAGGCCGCCGGCGAGCTGCGCCTCGCTCCACCCTCGCCCGGTGAGCCATGCGTCGCCCCCCAGCCCTGCAAGGTGCGCGGTGAGGCGAGCGGCGACCTCGTGCGCGTCCTCCGCGTCGTCCAGCAGGACCCCGCTGCGGCTGCGAGCCAGCCCGACGAGGTGGACGTGGAAGTCGTGCAGCCCCGGAATGACCGCGGCATCGCCGGCGTCGACGATCCGGGCCCCGGCGCTGGCCGCCGCGAACACCTCCGCCCGATGACCGGCGGCGACCACTCGACCCCCGGCGATCCCGATCGCCTCCACCCGCTCGGGTCCGTCGGACCGGGCCTTGACGATGACGTCGCCGCACACGACCAGGTCGGCCCGGGTGCGGCTCATCGGCCCTCGCCGGTGAAGCGTGGCGTCTGGACGAATCCTCCCGGGCCGGGGCCGAAGGCGATGCGCACGAGCGCCATCGGCACGACCAGCAGCCAGTGCGACAGGAACAGGGCTCCCTCGCCGGCCCGTCCGACGAGGCGGAGCCCCCGCTCGCCAGTCGCCCACAGTCCGCCGAGCGCGAGGACGAAGACGCCCAGACCGTAGGCGATGACCAGCGAGAGCGGGACCGTCCAGTCGGCCGGACGCGGCAGCGGAATGGTCACCAGGCTCGCGATGATGGTGGTGACGAACAGGGGCGGGACGAGGAACTCGCCGGCGAAGGCCAGGAAGTCCGCCTTGCGGGCCAGCGGCTGCGAGCCGGCGAGCAGGCCGGGACCGTGCTCGAGCAGCCGCCGCAGGCTGCCCTCTGCCCAGCGGAGGCGCTGCCGCCACAGCGCGCCGAGAGTTTCGACGGCCTCCTCCTCCACCGCGACCTCCGGAGCGAGCGCCACGTGCCGGCCGCTCGACGACAGGCGGGTCGACAGCTCGAGGTCCTCGGTCAGCGCGTGCTCGCTCCAGCCACCGACCGCCTCGAGATCGGCATGCCGCACGAACATCCCGTTGCCGCGCAGCTCGGCGGTGCCGTCGTTGGTCCACCGGCCGCACTGGCTGGCCATGTCCATGAGCTGCTCGGTGGCCTGGGCGCGGGTGAGCCACGACACCCCGGCGTTCCGCGGCCGGCGCGCCACCTGGAGCGCCGCCGCGCCTGGGTCACGGCCCCACGCACGCATGGCGCGCTCCAGGAACGCCGGGTCCAGGGATGCGTCGGCATCGAGGACGCCGATGACCTCACCGCGCAGGAACGGGGTCGCGAAGGCGAGGACGGCCCCCTTGGTGCGCGCGCCGGATCCGGCGTCTCGCCGACGCACATCCACGCCGGAGGCACCCGACGCGGCGTCGGCGGCGCGCTCGGCGGTCCCATCGGTCGAGGCGTCGTCGACGACCAGCAGCTCGCAGGCCGGCACGCCATCCGGCCGGGCATAGCGCTGTGCCGTCACCGAGCGAACCGCGCCGGCCACCACCGCTTCCTCGTTCCGCGCCGGCACCACGAGCGAGACGATCGGCAGGTCACGCGCGAGTCCGGTGGGTGTCGCCGCGCCACTGCGACCGATGGCGAAGGCGGCGCGCATGACCCGGCTTCCGCTCCACGCCAGCCATGCCACGTAGAGCATCGAGATGCCGACCGAGACCTGGAGCACCCGCGCGGCGACGGGCACGGTGACCGTGACCCAGGCGACGAGCGCGGCAATGACGAGAACGCCTGCGGCAGTGGCCCTAGTCGCCATCGGCCTTGCGGCGATGGCGTCGCCGGTGCCGGTGCGGCGTTTCCTCCGGCGGCGTTGGGGCTCCAGCTGCCTGGACCTCCGCCGCCTCGGGAGCCTCGGGCGCGCCGGGCGCCGGCGCATCGTCGACGGCCGCGGTCGGCGGGATCTCCACGCGGTTGTGCTCGTGCAGCCCCTCCCGGGCGTTGCGCCGCCAGGAGGCGATGCCGGCGGCCAGTGTCAGCAGGCCGAGGATGCCCATGACGACCGGGATGCCGATGCCCGGCACGAACAGGTTGATGATGTCGGCCGCCGCCGGAGCGACGATGACCGGCACGAACGACGCGAGCGACAGGAGCGTGTTCAGGATTCCGAAGATGCGCCCCCGCACCTCGGCCGGAAGCTCTTCCTGGAGGGCCGTCTGCGAGGGGATGGCAACGAACGCGTACTCCAGGCCGGCGAAGACGGCGATCACGACCACCACCGCGATGATGCTCACGAGTGGCGTCAGCACGTTCGGAAGCGCGTCCTCCATCGGCGCCACGGCCGGTGCGAAGATCGAGGTCATCGGCTGGAAGATGGCGAGCGCGATGAGGGTGAGGCCCATGGCC
>JAHWJN010000128.1 GCA_019348395.1 Chloroflexota bacterium | reverse complement strand
CCGACCTTCAGCTCCGCTCCGTAGGACAGCAGCGGAATGTCGCGCATCGCCGCGACCGCGCCCGGCACGAGCGAACCGCGTGCGTCGTCGGATGCCATGCCCATCAGCGCCACGTCGGGCGCGAGCTTCTCGAGCGCCGCCGCGAGGACCTTTGCGGTGGCCCACTCGTCCGCGCCCACGAGCGCCTCGTCGGTGACCAGCACGCCGTCGTCACCCCCCATGGCGAGCGCACGACGCAGCGCCTCGGACGCCTGCTCCGGGCCCATCGACAGGTAGGTCACGGTCTCGACCGCCCCATCGTCGACGAGGCGCAGGGCCTGCTCGATGGCGTACTCGTCGAGCGGGTTGATGATCGCCTCGGCGCCGGCGCGATCGAGACGCAGGTCGTCGGTGTAGCGCTTGTCAGCGCCGGTGGCCGGGACCTGTTTGATGCAGACGACGATCTTCACGCTCCGGTCTCACTCCTGTCCCTTTGGTCGAGCCCCGACCCCGGCGCGCTGGAGCAGCTGCCGGGCGACGACGAGGCGCTGGATCTGCTGGGTCCCCTCGTAGAGCTGCGTGATCTTCGCATCGCGCATCATGCGCTCCACCGGGTACTCGGTGATATAGCCGTATCCGCCCAAGACCTGGACGGCGTCGGTCGTGACGCGCATCGCCGTGTCGCCGGCGACGAGCTTCGCGCTGCTGGTCCAGTACGGCAGGTCGCGTGCCTGCGCGTCGACGCGCGCCGCGGCGGCGTACGTCAGCTGGCGGGCGGCCTCCGTCTGCGAGGCCATGTCGGCGAGCATCCACCCGATGCCCTGGAAGTCCACGAGCCGCTCTCCGAACTGGGTGCGGTCGGCGGCATAGGCCACGGCAGCGTCGATCGCGCCCTGGGCGATGCCGACCGCCTGCGCCGCGATCCCGGGACGGCTCCGCTCGAACGTGCGCATGGCGATCCTCCAGCCCTCGCCGACCTCGCCGATGCGGTTCGCGTCGGGCACCACGACACCGTCGAAGGTGAGCTCGGCGGTCGGCGAGCCGCGGATCCCCATCTTGTGCTCGAGGCGCGCCGTCTCGAAGCCGGGCGTACCGGGCGTATCGGCCTCGACGATGAAGGCGCTGATCTTCCCGGACTCCTCCTCGCGATCGGTGACGGCGGTCACGATGTAGGTGCCGGCCACCCCGGCGTTGGTGATGAAGCGCTTGCCGCCATCCAGGATCCAGCCATCGCCGTCGCGACGGGCCCGGGTCCGGGTGCCGCGGGAGTCGCTGCCGGCGCCCGGCTCGGTCAGGCCGTAGGCGCCGATCACCTGGCCCGACGCCATGGGGCGGAGGTACCGCTCCTTCTGCTCGTCGCTCCCGGCCAGCAGGATCGGCAATGCGCCGAGCTTCTGGACGATCGGCAGCAGGCTGGTGGTCGCATCGGCCCGGGCAAGCTCTTCGACGAGGATGCTCTGCGCGATGGTGTCGAGCGCGGTCCCGCCGTGACGCTCCTCGAAGCAGGTGCCCATCAGGTCGGACTCCGCGAGAAGCTGCTTCAGGTCCCATGGGAACTCGGCCTTCTCGTCGATCTCGGCGGCGCGTGGCGCGATGCGCTCCTCGGCCAGCTCGCGCACCATGGCGCGCAGCTCGTCGTGGTCCGGCGTCGTGAGGTAGGTCACACGGCTCCTCGCGGCGGTGGTGTGGGCAATCGGGGCCCGGGCCACGGAGTCTAGCGGATCACCCCGGATGCCCGCCGATCCGGCGGCGCCTGCTGCGAAACCTCAATCGTGCGGTCCCTGGAGCTCCACCTGGTCGCCGTTGATTCGAGCCCGGTAGGAGACCTGCCGCGAGGTCGCGGGGCCATGGACCACCGAGCCGTCCTCCAGCCGGAAGACCGACCCGTGCCAGGGGCACTCGATCGTCCCGTCGTCCAGCCGTCCCTCGGCCAGCGGGCCGCCGGCATGCGAGCAGGTGTTCTTCAGCGCATGCACGACGTCGCCCCGTCGCACGAGCAGCACCGCCGTCGAGCCGAAGGTCGCCCTGGTCGGCATCCCCTCCGGCAGGTCCGCGGCCGGCAGCACCGGCGCGAAGGCGGCCGCGCGCTTCCCGCGACTGAAGGCGTTGACGTTGACCGAATAGCCGTGCTTGTACACGACGTGCCCGCCGATGTACGCCCCCACCGAGATGATCGCGTAGCCGACGAGCAGGCCCCAGAAGGCAACGTCGTGCTTGCCGTTGAGACGGGCCATGGTCGAGAAGGCGAAGCCGCCCACGCCCACGATGTTGAGGACGCCATGGAGCCCCGCCACGTCTCGGGTCGGACTGTCCGGCGCAGTGTCCTTGAAGTCGGTCAGCCCGGTGAGGATGGATCCGGCGCCGGCCAGCCACGACAGACCGACGACCCAGGTCGTCGCCGTCTCGAGTCCCTCGACGCCGAAGAGCACTCGCAGCAGGTCGAGCAGCAGCGCCGCCGTCGCGGCGCCGACGACGACGTCGACGAGGACGGCGTGCAGCGAGTGGCCCAGCCACACGCCGTTGAGCAGATCGGCCAGGAAGCGTCCGGGGGCTCCCAGCGCACCGAAGATCGCGCGCATCACGCCGGCGATGCCGTTGGAGAGGCCGCGCAGCGGCCGTGCGGTCCGTTCGAGCACCCGATGCCTCCCTGCGGTGGTCCGTCCTGCGGTGGTGGTCGTTACGCGTCGCGTTTCAGCTCAAACCGCTCCTCAGGCGGTGAGCTCGCGAGCGAACTCCGCGAAGACCTCGACGTGCCGGTCGACCTCCTCATCGGTGTGCTGCACCGATAGGGTCCACTGGTCGTCCGGACCGGGCGGCAGCAGGATCCCCCGGTTGGCGAGGTAGAAGAACGCGGCCGACCACAGCTCGGCGTCGAGGCCGATGAAGTCGCGGTAGTTCGTGACCCGGCCCGGGGTGAACATCACGCAGCCCTTGGGCCCGACGTTGATGGCGTACCCGGGCAGCCCGTACTCGTCGATGGTCGCCTGGCACCCCGCCGTGAGCCGCTCGGCCATGGCATGGAGCCGCGGGTAGGCGTCCCGGGTGAGGATCTTCGTGAGCGTCGTCACGCCCGCCGCCATCGACAGCGGGTTGCCGTTGAAGGTCCCCAGGTGGGCGACACGGGTCGCGCCACCCGGAATGGTCGTGCGCTCCATGCCCGAGCCGGTCGCATCGGCCGAGAAGGCGGGGGTTCCCTCGAGCGTCTCAATCGAGGCCATCACCTCCCGCTTTCCGCCGAAGGCGCCGATCGGGATGCCCCCGCCGATGCTCTTGGCCAGGCAGAACAGGTCGGGCTGCACGCCGAAGTGCTCGGTGGCGCCGCCGTACGCGAGCACCACGCCGGTCTTCACCTCGTCGAAGATGAGCACGGCGCCGTGCTCGTCGGCGAGCTCGCGCAGCCGCTGGAGGTACCCCTCCTTGGGCGGCACCACGCCGATGTTGAACTGCACCGGCTCGACCAGGATGGCCGCCACCTCCCCCGGGTGCGCCTCCAGGATGGCGGCCAAGATGTCGGGCTCGTTGAACGGCGAGACGATCGTCTCCGCCAGGCGGCTGCGCGGGATGCCCGCGCTGGCCGGCACCGTGTTCGGCTGCTCCACCGGGCCCATCGCGTCGCGCGGCGGCTGGATGCTGACCAGCACGTCGTCGTGGTGGCCGTGATAGCCGCCCTCCATCTTGATCACCTTCTCCCGGCCGGTGTAGCCGCGGGCGACGCGGATGGCGTCCATCGTCGCCTCGGTGCCGGAGTTGCTGAACCGGACGAGATCGGCTCCGAATCGACGCTTGATCTCGTCGGCCAGGGTGATGCTGTCCTCGACCGGGAAGGTGTAACAGGTACCGTTCGCGATCCGGTGCTGCAGCGCCTCAGCCAAAATCGGATGGGAGTGGCCGGCGGCGAGAACGCCGAAGGCCATGTCGAAGTCGATGTACTCGTTGCCGTCCACGTCCCAGATCCGCGAGCCGCGCGCATCGGTCATGAACAACGGGTACGGATCGTAGG
>JAHWJN010000127.1 GCA_019348395.1 Chloroflexota bacterium | reverse complement strand
AGCTTGAGGCGCGCCGAGCGCTCGATGATGGCGTAGCGCGCCGGCTCGTCGCGCTGCAGGGCCCTCCGTCCGCGGTCCTCGAGCAGGCGCCAGAGCGCGGGATCTCCGATGAGCGCCGCCTTCACCGACTCGGCGGCCCCGACCCGTCGGAAGGCGGCCGGCAGACTCCGGAGCGCGGCGACATCGGCAAGCACGGCGAGCGGCGGCCAGAAGGCGCCGATCGCGTTCTTCGCTCCCGGCAAATCCACGGCCACCTTTCCCCCGAGCGCGCTGTCGGCCTGGGCGAGCCAGGTGGTCGGGACCTGGACGAGGCCGATGCCCCGATGGTAGAGCGAGGCCGCCGTCCCGGCCAGGTCGCCGGTCGTGCCACCCCCGACCGCGATCAGCGCCTCGCCACGCTCGACCCGCTGCGAGGCGAGCCACTCGAGGACACGTTCGAGGACGCGGAGCCGCTTGGCTCGCTCGCCGGCCCGGATGACGAGCGAGGCCCGCGCCGGCACGGACAGGCCGACGCGGCGGTCGACGACCGCGATCCCGGCGGGGACGAGCTCCGCGAGTGGCAGCTCGACGCCCAGCACGACGCGGCTCGTCGTCGGGCCGATCGGATGGTGGCGCGCGACCTCCGCGTCGTACAGCCGCCGTCCGGCCGGATGGGCGCGGCGTGCAACGAGCGCGTCCGCAACGCGCTCGGGCGGACGGTCCGCCTGGAGATGGAGGTCGGCGGCCCGGTATGCCGGCAGCCGTTCGGCGCGCACCGCCGCCAGGCGGTCGGCATCGTAGGGGGCGAAGGTGGGCCGCGGCACCGCGTCGGTGGCAAGCCGGGCGACGAGATGATCGGCGGAGGGGTCGAGCCAGGCGACGACCCCGTGGTGCCACAGCGCCCAGCGGTTCAGCGGCTCGAGGACTGCCCCGCCCCCCGCGCCGATGACCGCACCCGGCGTGGCGCAGGCCTCGGCCACCGCGTGTGACTCGGCTTCGCGGAACGCCGGTTCGCCATGCTCCGACAGGTAGTCGGGGACCGGCATCCCGTGCAGTCGCTCGAACAGCGTGTCGGTGTCGACGAAGGGCCGGCCAAGGCGCTCGGCGACCAGACGTCCGACCGTCGACTTGCCGCTTCCCGGCATGCCGACGAGCACGACGCCCGAACCGATCTCAGGCATCGGTCTCCGGTCCCAGCTCGGCGCGGAGCGCGTCGCGCATGACATCGATCGGCGCCGGATGGCCGGTCCACAGCGCGAAGCTGGCGGCGGCCTGGCGGAGCAGCATGCCGGCGCCGCCACGAGCGCGCGCACCGGCGGCGCGCGCATCACGGACGAGCCGGGTCGGGCTCGGCCGGTAGACGAGGTCGAGCACGGACAGACCGGGGTGGAGCAGGTGGGCCGGCAGGGGCGAGTCGTCCGACGCGGTGCCGATCGGGGTGGCGTTCACCAGCACGTCCGCGCCGGCCAGGAGCTTCGGCAGTGACTCCCATCGCTCGCGATCCACGGCGACCGTCTCCACGCCCGCGTTGGCGAGGGCGGCCTGCACGGCTCGAGAGGCGCCACCGGTTCCCAGCACTACCGCGCGAGTGACGGACCCCATGGACATGAGTTCGGCCCGGACCGCGGCGAGGTCGGTGTTGTGGGCCACCAGCCGGTCCTCGTCACGCACGATCGTGTTCGCCGCGCCGAGACGGTCGACCTCGGGCCGCAGTTCGTCGACGAGGTCGCAGACGGGGACCTTGTGCGGCTGGGTCACGTTGGCACCGATGCTCCCTGGCAGGCGCAGGGCGTCAACCGCCGTCGGGAGCTCTGCCGCGGTGACATCCGCGAGCTCGTAGCGGGCCTCGATGCCGAGCGACGCGAAGGCAGCATTGTGCATGGCCGGCGAGGCCGAATAGCCGATGTGATGACCGAGGAGCACGACGCGGTCGCTCATCCGCGCCGGCGCTCGGTGCGCCGGCGGCGGCGGCCGACGGCGGCGCGCAGGTCCGCCATCGCGTCCCCGCCGAAGGAGTGGAGCAGCTCGTCGGCGAGCACCAGCGCGACCATCGCCTCCCCGACGATCGCGGCCCGGGCGAGAACCGTGACGTCGCTACGTTCGATGTGGGCGCGCCCGGACACTCCGGTCGCGAGATCGACGCTCGGCAGCGCCTTCCGCAGCGTCGACACCGGCTTCTGCGCGGCGCGGACCACGATCGGCTCGCCGTTGCTGATGCCACCCTCGATGCCGCCGGCGCGGTTCGTCTCTCGCGTCCAGCCCTCGCCCTCCGCGGCGACCACGTCGTGGACGGCGCTGCCCGCACGCTCGACGACGCCGAATCCGAGCCCGATCTCCACGCCCTTCACGCCGGGGATGGCCATGACCGCCCCCGCCAGGAGTCCGTCGAGGCGGGTGTCCCACTCCGACGAACTGCCGAGACCGACCGGCACGCGCTCGGCGACGACGACGTATGAGCCGCCGATGGAATCGCCCGCCTCCTTCGCTCGATCGATCTCCGCCAGCATTCGCGTCTCGGCTTCGGGATCGGGACAGCGCAGCGGAGACGGACCGCGCAGGTCGCGCTCCGGCCAGTCGGCGGGGACGCGGGCCAGCGGGTCCTCGGCGTCGGGGTAGGCGCGCACCGGGCCCAGCTGGTCGACGAAGGACCAGATCCGCACGCCGACCGCCGCCAATAGCTGTCGGGCGAGGGAGCCCGCCACGACGCGCGGCGTGGTGGAGCGCGCCGAGGCGCGCTCGAGCACATCGCGCACGTCATCGGTCCCGTATTTGAGGACGCCGGCCAGGTCGACGTGCCCGGGGCGGGCACGGGTGATCGCCTTCGGGCGCCGATGGGTAGGGATCGGCTCGACCGACATGCGGTCGGTCCAGTTCTCCCAGTCGCGGTTGTTGATGGCGAACCCGACCGGTGAACCGAGCGTCCGTCCGTACCGGATACCGGCGATCCAGCGCACCCGGTCGCGTTCGATCTGCATGCGACGGCCGCTCCCGTAGCCGTGCTGGCGACGCTTCAGGTCGAGGTCCACCCGGCGCGTCGACACGCGCAGGCCCGCGGGCAGACCCTCGAGCACGCCGACCAGGCCCGGTCCGTGCGACTCGCCCGCGGTGAGCAGGCGGAGGCGCCTCACGCCCGGCCGCCCGCGGGCCGTGCGCCGCCCGTTGCTCCGGACGCCGCCCGGCCGTTCACCAGGTCACCGCGTGCAGATCCGCCCAGAAGGCGGGGTAGCTGACGGCAACGCAGTCGGAATCGTCGAGCTCGACGCCGGTGGCGACCCCGGCCAGCGCGGCCACCGCGAAGGCGATGGCGACCCGGTGGTCCCCGTGGGTGACGATCGACGCCTCGCCGGATGTGCCGCGCGCGATGCGCCAGCCGTCGGGCAGCTCCTCGACCGAGGCGCCGATGGCCCTCAGCCCCGCCGTCATGGCGCCGATCCGGTCGGACTCCTTCACGCGCAGCTCTGCCGCGTCTCGCAGCTCCGAGGTGCCGTCCGCCGCAGCCATGAGGACCGCGACCAGCGGCAGCTCGTCGATGAGCGCGGCCGACTCGTCCCCGGCGATGGTCACGCCGCGAAGGCGCCGGCCCCCGCGCACGCGGATCTCGCCGATCGGCTCCGGCCCGCCGTCGTCCGTGGCTGTGACGTGCACCGCGGCGCCCATGCGTTCGAGGAGACCGAGGAGTGCGGTTCGCGTCGGATTCAGGCCGACACCGGTCAGCGTCAGCTCGGCCTCGGGGTGAAGGGCCGCGGCCACCAGCCAGGGCGCCGCCGACGAGATGTCCCCGGGTACGGCCAGCGACACGGGTCCCGGCCGGGTCGGCCAGCCGCGCGGCCGCCGTCACCATGCTCTGCACGCCGTCGGGATCGAGCCCGAGCCCGCACAGCGGTTCGGCGACGTAGTCGTCGACCTCGGTGGGGTCGCGGCTGAGCCAGTCGAAGCCGGTGCGGGCGGGTTCGAAGGCCGCGTTGAACGCGGTCAGGTCGAGCTCCCTGGTGGGGTCGACCCCGGCGGTGACGA
>JAHWJN010000126.1 GCA_019348395.1 Chloroflexota bacterium | reverse complement strand
TCGCGCCTGACGGACCGCAATAACCCGCGTCGAAGGTTGCCCGGAAGACCTGCACATTGAAGGGGCACAGCCAGGGCAGCGCCGGCGCCACCGAGCCGGGACGCGCGAACTGAGTAGTCTGGCTTGACGTGAATACGGGCGAAGATCGACCGCGGCGCCAGCGGCCATGAGTTGTCGTATCGCTGCGCGGCCGTTGAAATGATCCATTTCCGTGTAATCGGTGTATTACAAAGAGAAGGCGCGGATCGCCACGGCGCCGGCGTCGGTCGTGCCGTTCTCGAGCAGGACGATCCGCACGTCCTGCGGCGCGTGCGCGAGCAGCGCCTCCACGCAGGTCCGCGTGGGCGAGATTCAAGCCGTCAATACCGGATAGGAGGCGACGTGGCACTGACGACCCCAAGGTTGAGCGGCGACGGCGCCCGCATACGAACCGACGCGCCGAGCCTCGAACCCACGCCCCGCCGGGCGCGCCTGCCGGAGATGGCCATCGGCGTGGTCCTGATGGTCGGGTTCTCGCTCGCGGCCGTGCTGTGGCACATGAACGCGACGGACAAGGTGCCGGCGCTCGCCCTGGCGTCGAACGTCGCACGCGGGGAGGTCATCGAGCCGGGCGACCTGCGGGTGGTCTACGTCCCGAGTGACGAGCCGATCGCTCATCTGCCGCGGGCTGCATCCTCCGAGGTGGTTGGCCGCGTCACCGTGGCGGCCCTCGAGGAAGGCACCCTCCTCACGCGCGGTCACGTGGTGGCTCGTGCGTCCCTCGGGCCGGACGACGGTGTCATTGGCTTGGCGATGGATCCTGGCCAGTTCCCGGCACCGGGTCTGCTCCCGGGCGATCTGGTCAACGTGGTCGGCGGGATGGTCGACGGGCCGTCCTCTCCGGACGGCTCTTCGGCGGTGCTCGCCCGTCACGCCGAGGTGTACGCGGTCGAGCAGATCGGGACGCAGGGCCGGCAGTTCGTGTCCCTGAAGATGCCGGAAGACGTCGCCAACCGGGTGGCGGCAGCCGCAGAGCGCGGGCCGGTCCGGCTGGTGATGGTGGGCCGATGAGCCTCGTCGCCTTCGCGTCGGCGCGCTCGGCGCCCGGTGTCACCACCGTCTCGCTCGCCGTCTCCGCGTGGCTCGAGCGCGGCGTCCTGGTCGAGGCCGACCCGGATGGTGGCGTGCTCGCGGTGCGCCACCGGCTGGGCCGCGAACCCGGGCTCATCGGTATCGCCGCTGGACACCTGGGGACGACCGAGACCCTGCTCGACCACGCCCAGCGGCTCCCCGGCGGCCTGCCCGTGGTCGTCGCACCCGAGTCGGCTGAGCGTGCCACTCATCTCTGGCGCACCGCCGGCAGCGCGCTTGTCCGCGCCCTTGCGGCCCAGGAGGAGCTTGACGTCGTCGTGGATGCAGGCCGGCTCGGACCCACCAGCCCAGCTCTCGCTCTCGTCCCGCACGCCTCGTTGGTGATCGTTGTCGTCAGGCCGACAGCAGAGCAGCTGATCTCCGCGGCCGATCGGGTGCGATCGCTGGGCGGCCTGAACCGTCACGTTGCGGTGGCACTCGTTGGGGACGGACCGTACTCAGCGCGTGACGTCACCGACGAGCTCGGCTGCGACGTCGTCGGTGTCGTCGCCCACGACCCCCGTGCCGCCGAGGCGCTCTCGGCAGGTAGTGGCGGGCGAGGCTTGGCGCGCTCCGCGCTGATGCGCAGTGCTCGAGCGCTCGCCGAGCAGATCGCCCGACGGACGGGCGTGCCGACGACCTCCACTGTCCGGGTTTCGGCCACACGGCTCGTCGAGGAAGCGAAGGCATGAGCGCGCTGAGCGACGACCTGCGGTTCGACGGCAACGTCGGCGCACCGGGCGTCCCCGCGGAGGTTGTCGACCGCGTCCATACCGCGGTGGGCGAGGAGTTGACGCGCCGCCACGCCGCAGACGAGGACGCCGGCCGGCCACGGCTCTCACCAGCGGACGAGCGGGCCCTGTCACGGAAGCTCGTCGCTGACGAGCTCCGCCGGCTCGCCAGCCAGGCGTTGGCCGATGGCCGCACGCCGCTGACCTCCGAGCAGGAGCATGCCGTCACCTCCCTGGTGATGGACCGCCTGCACGGGCTCGGTCGCCTCCAGCCCCTCCTCAACGATCCCGAGGTGCGCGACATCCACATCGCTGGTCACGACTGCACCTGGATCCAGCTCCGCGACGGGCGCAAGCTACGTGGCCCCGCCGTGGCCGACAGTGACGACGCCCTGGTCGAGCTGATCGCCACGGCCGCCCGCCGGGTCGGCCGCAGCGAGCGGCGGTGGGACCATGCCCACCCGGAGCTCAACCTTCGCCTGCCCAACGGCGACCGCCTCCACGCCCTGATGGCAGTGACGGGCCGTCCGACGGTCACCATCCGCCGGCACGACTTCGCCATCCACCGCGTCGAGCAGCTTGTTGACCTCGGCCTCATGGATGTCGCCCTCGGCGAGTTCGTCGCCGCAGCGGTGCGAGCGAAGCTGAACATCATCGTCGCCGGCGGTACCGGCACGGGGAAGACAACCACGCTTCGCTGCCTCATCAACGAGATCCCTCCGGGTGAGCGGCTCATCACCATCGAGGACTCGCTCGAGATCGGCCTCGAGCACTTCGCCCAGCTCCACCCCGACTTCGAGACCATCGAGGCGCGCGAGGCCAACACCGAGGGTGTGGGCGCCTTCACCCTCGCCGCCGGTGTCCGCGCCGCGCTGCGCATGGACCCGGACCGGGTGATCGTCGGCGAGGTACGCGGCGGCGAGGTGCTGCCCATGCTCCTGGCCATGAGCCAGGGCAACGACGGGTCCATGTGCTCCATCCACGCCGACTCCTCGAAGGGGGTCTTCTCCCGGCTCGCCATGTACGCGGCCATGACCCGCGAGCGTCTCGACCCGAACGTGACGAACCTGCTTGTCGCCAACGCCGTCAACCTGATCATGCATCTCGGTTGGGTCGGTGGCGTCCGCCGCGCCACCAGCGTGCGCGAGGTCACCGGTGTGGCCGACTCGGGACAGATCGCCTCCAACGAGATCTGGTCGCCCGGGCCTGACGGGCGAGCGGAACCGGCCACGCCGCCCAACCACGCCACCCTCAACGTCCTCGCCGAGCACGGGTTCGACCCCAACCTCCTGCACCGAGCACAGGAGTGGCGCCGGTGAGCACCCTCGTTATCGCCGGCCTGGCCGCGGGTGCGGGTCTCGGCGCGTCATTGCTCATCGCCGGCCTGCTGGGACGGCCGGTCTTCGACACCAGCGTGAGCGACCGAGTGTCCCGGCTCGCCGCTGCGGTCGGCACCGCCCGCCTCGCCGCCAGCATCGCCGCCGCCCTGGTCGCCCTGGCCCTGACCGGGTGGCCAGCCGGGGGCCTGATGGCGGCGCTGGCGGTGCTCTTCGGGCCCAAGCTCCTCGGCGGGCGCTCGGCGCGCGAGGCGTCGGTCGCCAGGACCGAGGCGATCGCGGCCTGGACCGAGATGATCCGCGATTCCATCTCTGCCGCATCGGGGCTCGAGGAGGCGATCGTCGCCACCGGGCCTGTAGCTCCGAGGCCCATCCGGCGTGAGGTCGCGCAGCTCGTCCGGCGGATCGAGCACGCCAGCCTGCCCGACGCCCTCCGCGCCTTCGGTGAGGACGTCGCTCACCCCTCGGCCGACTTGGTTGTCGCCGCGCTGACGATCGCGGCGCGGATGGAGGCGAGCGACCTCACCGGCCTGCTGAGCCGGCTCGCCGAATCGATCCGAGGAGAGGCCCGCATGCGGATCCGCGTCGAGGTCGGTCGCACTCAGGTGCGGACCGCCACCAAGGTCATCGTCGGCGTGGTCGGCGCCTCCGTCGTCCTCCTGACCCTGCTCAACCGCGAGTACCTCGAGGTCTACGACGCCGCCGGCGGCCAAGGCGACGACGGCCACCAGCGGCCGGGGCACCTGGCTGGCCGGCATGGAGGGCACCAGGCCCACGACGGCCACTGCCGCCCCGAGGGCGATCGGCCATCCCGAGAGAACCTGTCGCACACCGATGAGGCGGGCCAGCACCACGAGGCCGAACGCGAAGCCGACGAGACCAGCGCGGCTCAAGGTGGCGCCGAGGCCGGTGACGAGCAGCCAGGCAGTGAGTGC
>JAHWJN010000125.1 GCA_019348395.1 Chloroflexota bacterium | reverse complement strand
TCTCGCCTTCTTCGACCTTCGCGACCGGCACGGCATCACCCAGGTGGTGACGAGCTCCGACGACGCGCCCGAGGCGCATGCCGCCGCCGATCCGGCGCGCAACGAGTGGGTCGTGCAGGTGGAGGGGATCGTCCGGGCGCGGCCCGAGGGGACGGCGAACGCCGAGCTGGCAACCGGCGAGATCGAGGTGGCGGTCGATCGGCTGAAGGTGCTCAACCCGTCGAAGGTGCCGCCGTTCTACGTCAACGAGGAGCAGCCCGGCCTCGACGAGAGCCTGCGGCTGACGCATCGCTACCTGGACCTGCGTCGGCCCGCCATGCAGGAGCGACTGCTCGTGCGCGCACGTCTGTCCGGCGCCATCCGTCGCGTGCTCGAGGACGAGGGCTTCGTGGACATCGAGACGCCGACGCTGATTCGGTCCACTCCGGAGGGGGCCCGCGACTTCGTCGTACCGAGCCGCCTCCAGCCCGGCCAGTTCTACGCGCTGCCGCAGTCACCGCAGCAGCTCAAGCAGCTGCTGATGGTTGCCGGGTACGACCGGTACTACCAGCTGGCGCGCTGCTACCGCGACGAGGACCTGCGCGGCGACCGCCAGCCCGAGTTCACCCAGCTCGACCTGGAGATGAGCTTCGTCACCGAGACCGACGTCATGGACCTGGTCGAGCGGACCGCCATCGCCGTCAGCGAGGTCGTGCGTCCCGACCGGCCGATCCTCGCGGACCCATTCCCTCGCCTCACGTACGCCGAGGCAATGAA
Source organism: Chloroflexota bacterium (assembly GCA_019348395.1). Taxonomy (GTDB): domain Bacteria; phylum Chloroflexota; class Limnocylindria; order QHBO01; family QHBO01; genus JACDBZ01. The sequence goes on along the minus strand of JAHWJN010000125.1, from coordinate 3,381 downwards.
CCGGTACGGGTCGGACAAGCCGGACATCCGCTTCGGCATGGAACTCGTCGAGCTCTCGAGCGTGGTTGGCACGGTCGAGTTCCGGGTGTTCACGGAGCCGATCGCCGCGGGCGGCGCCGTGTTCGGCATCCGAGCCCCGGGCTGTGGCGGCTACTCACGCGCGCAGCTCGACGAGCTGATCGACCTGGCGAAGCGCCACGGCGCGAAGGGACTCGTGCACCTGGCAGTGCAGGACGACGGCACCCTCCACGGACCGGCATCGAAATTCCTCGGCGACGTCGAGGGCGGCCTGCGGGACGCCCTGGCCGCCGAACCGGGAGACCTGGTGTTGATCGTGGCAGATGCTGACCGCATCGCCGCCGCCGAGGCGCTCGGTCGCGTACGCCTCGAGATGGGGGATCGGCTCGATCTCCGTGACCCATCGGTGCTGGCCTACGTCTGGGTCCACCGCTTCCCGATGTTCACCTGGGATGCCGAGAGCGAGCGCTGGGACGCCACCCACAACCCGTTCAGCGCTCCGATCCCCGAAGACGTCGATCGCATGACCTCCGACCCGGCGAGCGCCCGGGCGCAGCAGTACGATCTCGCGCTCAACGGCTGGGAGCTCGGCGGGGGATCGGTCCGGATCCACCAGCGACCGCTGCTCGAGGCGGCCTTCGCCCTGATGGGCCACTCGATCGAGGCCATGCGCGACCAGTTCGGCGCGCTGCTCGACGCGCTCGAGTACGGCGCGCCGCCGCACGGTGGGATCGCCATCGGGATCGACCGGTGGGCTGCCCTGCTGGCCGGCGTCGAGAACATCCGGGAGGTGATGGCCTTCCCGAAGACCCAGTCCGGCGCCGACCTCATGATGGACGCCCCTTCGCCCATCGCACCCGAGCAGCTTGCAGAGCTCCACCTGCGCGTCATCGAGGGCGACTGACGGGCCATCCCCTCGGGACGACGTTCAGTCCTCGGCCGGCAGGTAGCTGCCGTCGGCGTCGTGTGTTTCGCGGCCGGTGAGGGCGGGGTTGAAGACGCAGATCAGGCGCAGTGGCTCGAGCACCCGGATCGTATGGCGATCGTGTTCGGGCGCGTATGCCGACCCCGGACCGATGCGGTGCACGGTACCGGTCTCCCGCTCGGTGATCTCCGCGGCTCCCTCGATGACGAAGCAGGCCTCCTGGTGATGCTTGTACCAGAGATTGAGCTCGCCGCCTGCGTCGACGGTGGTCTGGGACATGGAGAACCCGAGCCCGTCGTCGCGAACGAGCAGGCGCACGGCGCGCCAGCCGTCGCCGCGGACATCGCGGTCGGTGCCTTCGGTCTCGGCCAGGGTGCGAACGATCATCGGAACCTCATGTTTGCGTTGCCGATCGTGGTGCGGGTCATCATGTGACGGAGCGGTCCCTGCCTGTGCCGTGCGGCCGACAGTGACCCGCGGCGCGAGTCCGATCGGACTGGAGCGGCGCTCCGACCTGCCCACACCCGTGGTACGGGTCGCCCGATGGCTCAGGATCGCTCAGCAGCGACACCACTCGTGGGACGGGTCTCGCGCAGCGGGACCCCGTTTCCCGGTGATCTGGCCCGCGCTGCGGGTCACCGGCTATCGGAAGCCACGCCCGTCCGGACTCCTCCCCGCACCTGACCCGCCGGGCGAGTTTCGGCGCCCGGGGTGGCCCGAGGCTATCATCGGTCAATGGCGATCTATCTCGACCACGCCGCCACTAGCCCGCTGCGCGCCGAGGCGCTCGAGGCCATGCTGCCGTACCTGCGCGACCACCATGGCAACCCCTCCAGCATCCACGCGTCGGGACGCCGTGCCCGCCAGGGACTGGACGAGGCGCGCGAGCGGATCGCGGCGACCCTCGGGGCCCAGCCGCGCGAGATCGTCTTCACTTCCGGCGGCACCGAGGCCGATAACCTCGCTATCAAGGGAGTCGCGTGGGCGGCGAGCGCGAAGGGCCGGCATATCGTCACGTCCAGCGTGGAGCACAAGGCGGTGATGAGCAGCTGTGCCATGCTCGAGCGCCAGGGATTCGAGATCACGTACCTGCCGGTGGACCGATCCGGGCGCGTGGATCCCGACGAGGTTGCGGCCGCGATCGGTCCGTACACGGTGCTCGTCAGCGTGCAGGCCGCCAACAACGAGGTCGGCACCGTCCAGCCGGTCGCCGAAATCGGCGCGCTCTGCCGCGAGCGGCGGATCGCCTTCCACGTCGACGCGGTGCAATCGTCCGCCTTCGCCATGCCGGAGCCCGACGCGTGGCAGGCGACGCTGGTCAGCCTGTCGGCGCACAAGCTCGGTGGACCGAAGGGCATCGGGGCGCTGTGGGTGCGCCGCGGGACGGCGATGCTGCCGCAGCTGTCCGGTGGCGCCCAGGAGCGCCAGCGGCGTGCCGGCACCGAGAACGTGGCGGGGGCGATCGGGTTCGCGACCGCCGTCGCGCTCGGCCTCGACGCCGACCATGCGCCGATGATCGGTCTGCGCGATCGGCTCATCGAGGGACTGACCGCGCTCCCGGACGTCGAGCGCACCGGACACCCCACGGATCGCCTCCCGAACAGCGCATCGGTCGTGATCGAGGGCATCGAGGGCGGGGACCTCGTGGCCGCGCTCGACCTGGAGGGAATCGAGGCGAGCACCGGCAGTGCCTGCACGACCGGCAGTGTGGAGCCGAGCCACGTCCTGCTGGCGATGGGGATCGACCCGCAGCTCGCCCATGGCTCACTGCGCCTGACCCTCGGCCCGCAGACGACCCGCGCCGACGTCGAGCGGACCATCGAGGTGACCGCGGCCTGCATCGCCCGGCTGCGCGCGATCGCCGGGCTGCACTCGAGGGCGGTGGCCACCGCATGAGTCGCATCGTGGCCGCCATGAGCGGTGGCGTGGATTCCTCCGTGGCCGCGGCACTGCTGGCTCGGGAGCAGGCCGGCGACGAGGTCATCGGCGTCTGGATGCGTACGCACGGCGACCTCCCGGAGGGATACGAGCTGTCGCGCTCGTGCTGCTCGCCGGACGCCGCTGACGACGCGCGCCGGGTTGCCCAGCTGCTGAACATCCCCTTCTTCATCCTCAACGTCGAGCGCGAGTTCGGCGCGCGGGTGATCGATACGTTCGTCGACGCCTACCTCGACGGCGCCACGCCGAACCCGTGCCAGGCCTGCAACCAGTACATCAAGTTCGACGAGCTCCTGCGGCGCGGCCTCGCTGCCTACGGTGCGGATGCGGTGGCCACCGGTCATTACGCGCGGCTCGAGCACCGCGACGGCCGCTGGCGCCTGATGCGCGCCGCCGATGCGGACAAGGACCAGACGTATTTCCTGTGGGTGCTCGATCAGGACCAGCTCGCCCGCACGCGCTTCCCGCTCGGTGACCTCACCAAGCCGCAGGTGCGCGCG